>DAIPYB010000096.1:0-8315 GCA_036782955.1 Pseudoxanthobacter sp.
CGACAAGCCCCAGCGTCTGCCGGGCATAGCCGACCGGCGACAGGCCCATGTCGCCGCCGACGCCGAAGCCCCGGACATGGAAAACGGCGTCCTCACCGAAGAGCCGCATCCCCTTCGGATCACTGTAGCGGTAGACGCGCGCGCCCGACCGGTCCCGCTCCACCATCATCAGCTCGGGCCGCAGAAAGTTCAGCGCAATCACCCGCCCGCCGGCTGCGGTCACCTTTTCCGCATATCCGTTGCCCCACTGGCAGAGGCTGGCGACAATCGCCTCCCAGAACTCCGCCGCCGTCATATCGGCATTCGGGCTGTCGTGCAGCAGCGCATAGAGCGGATGCCCGTCATCGATCGCCCGGCCCCCGGCGCCGCGGCTGTAGACCTGCAGCGGCAGCGTGCCGATGGTCTCCGCCAGCAGCCGGATGCACGCCCAGACCGCGCCGATCTGCAGGGCACGATCGGGGCCGATGGCCGCTCCGCCCTCAGGCGTCGGTTCCGTCAGCTTGGCGACGTGATGTGCCGGGCGGAAAAACAGGCTGCCGAACCACCCGCCTGCGCCGAATACCGCCATGCTGTCCCCGCTTTCAGATGACCTGCGCCCGGCTCAGGATGTCATCCAGATCGGGCGGCTGGTCGCCGCGGAAGGCCATCCCGAGCGCCATGATCAGCGCCACCATGCCGTCGATCTTCTCGACCGATTTCCGCTTTGACGGTTTGATGTTGCCGGCGTCGTCCATCCTGAACGCCAGATTGCCGACCTGCCAGCGCAGGCACGGATGCCCGCCGGCATCGAGACTGCCCGCCAGGACCAGCCGCTCCAGATCCTTGGAGGCCGGCGACATGCTCAGATAGCCCTGCCCGAACGGGGCGACCGGCAGGCCCTTCTCGTAGAGGATCACACCGGTTTCGTGGCCCTGAAACAGCCGGTCCACCGCCAGCGCCCGCACATCGAAGATTTCGGCATCGCGCATGACCGCGGCGCGGATGCAGGCGAGATCGATGGTGTTGCCGTCGGTCGGGGTAATGGCGCCGTCGCGGGCCCAGGCGTCATAGGCCACGCGGTCGCGCCGCGCCCGCAGTTCCACGTTGGCGGCCGGAACCCACAGACGCGGCAGAACCGTCCAGCGCGGGCAATCATCATCCGGCGGAAACAGCCAGACGAGCGCCGTCAGGTCGGACGTGGACGATATGTCGAGGCCGCCGTAACAGGCCTTGCCCCTCATCTCGTCCGCGATCGCGCGCCAGCGGTTCTTGTCCGGCGCACCGGCGTCCCATTTGTCGATCGGTATCCAGCCGGCCGTGCTGCCGAGCCACTGGTTCAGGTAGTACATCCTGAACGCCGCCTGCAGCCGGGGGGAGTCGTTGGCCTTCCGGCACTCGTCGCGCAGGAACCGCAGCGTCGGAGAGACGCCGAGGTTCGGGTTCGCCTTGCGCCAGGTCTCCTCGTCCTGCCAGTCGTCGTCGGTCCCGGCCGCGAAGATCGCCACCAGCGTGTCGTAGGCATCCACGTCGCCGGCTTCGATCCGCCGGCTTTCGTCCCACAACTGCTCGCCGCCGCCGGCGCCCCTGATACCCGCTGTCGAGGCCAGCAGCTCGATCGGCTGATCGCGTGCCGATGTCGACTGGTGCAGCGTGTTGTAGAGTTCCAGATCGCGCCATTCGTGGATTTCGTCGCCGGAAATGACCGACGCCGACAGCCCGTGCTTGCCCGCGGCACGGCCCGACAACGGCAGCAGCTTTGCCCGCAGGGCTGCACAATAGAGCGAATCCGCCTGCGGCGTGATCTCTGCCGCCAGCGGCGGAGAGAGCAGCACCATCGCCTTTGCCTTGTCGAAGACGATGCGCGCCTGCGATTCCGACGACGCAAAGGTGTAGGCCTGCCCGCCGAACTCGGCATCCACCAGAAAGAACGCCAGCGACAGGCTGGCCAGAAACTCCGACTTGCCGTTCTTGCGCCCGATCCACAGCAGCAGCCGGCGATAAAGCCGGTAGCCGTCCGGCAGCTTCCAGCCGAACAGCAGCCGCACGATGGCCGCCTGCCACGGCACCAGAACGAACGGCCGCCCGCCCCAGCGGCCCTCGGTGTGGCGGAACCAGACCGGCCACCGCGCAACCATCGCGTCGGCAAGGTCCCGGTCGTACCACGCACCGGGCTGGCGCGACGCCTTTTCCCATTCGCGCACGACAAAGCCGAGGCCCGCCGCCGCGGCCTCGCCCACCCAGTCGGGATGCTCCATCTCAGTTGGGTTTCGCACCGGGCGGCAGCGCGCCGCGCTGCGCAAAGCCAAGGATGCCATCGCCCGGCCGGGTCGCGTCCGCGTCCGCCTCCGGCCGGCCGTCACCGAACAGAGTGCCCGTCGGTGCACCGGCGCCCGACATTTCGCGGATCAGTTTGTGGCGGTCCAGCGGGGTCAGCCCGAAGCGCTGCGACAGATCGAGCACGATGCCGGCGGCTTTGTCGCGACGGTCCAGAGCCGGATTGCGGCGCATCATGTATCCGCCGGCCACCGTCTTGACGCGCTGTTCCTCGCCCTTCTCCGCGATGGCGGTCACCGCGCCCCAGAACTGATCGACATAATAGCAGTACATCGCCAGCGTCTGCCGGTCGAGACGATCAAGCAGGTTGCGCTGGCGCAGCGTCGGCGCTATCTCGTTCCAGACACGGATCGCTCCTTCGAACTCTTCGAGCCCGAAAAGCGCCGGCGGAGCAAGCGGCCCGTCGCCATCCGGCATCGCCGATGCCAGATCGCCCAGCCGCTCTTCTATCGGACGCTTGCGCGGCCTCGCCTTCCGGCCCGGATTGCCTCTGGTTTCCTGATCAACAGCATTCGGCCGCCGGCCACGCATCCGTCGCTCCCAACAAAAAAAGTTCGGCGACTTTCACGCCCCTTTTCCCACCCCTGACCCACCGGTCTCGCGGGGTGGGGGCGGGACTTCTGACCCGCCCTACCCCCTCCGGAAGGTCGCTGCCTCTTCGCGCTGCTTGACGATGTCGTGGTGGTCCGGGCACAGGGTCTGCCAGTTGGACCGGTCCCAGAACAGCACCGGATCGCCCCCATGAGGCCGGATGTGGTCGACGACGAGGTGCTGGCGCCGCTCGTTCGGCTCCAGCGCGCCGTCCAGCCTGTAGATGCCCGGGTTAATAAGGCCGGCAGCCCGGCACATTTCGCAGACCGCGTGCGCCGGATCGGACAGGAACTCCGCCCGCTCCCTGCGCCACCGGCTGCCATATCCGCGCGAGGCTGCCGTGCCGCGCCGCTTGTCGTGCTGCCGGCGATCCTCCCCGGCATGGCGCAGCGGCAGGCCCGGCGGCCGGTATGGCGGCGGACTGACCGGCATCGCCACCCTCCAGACACACGAAAGCCCGCCGCAGTCCCCTGCGCCGGGCTTATCCAACCTGACAATGCGCTGCCCTAAGGGTGCGACGGCATCGCGACCCTTTTCAGCGCTTCACCATGCAGCCCTGCACCATCCGGTCCGGCTGCACTCCACGCTCAGGCGCCTGTGTTTTCGGCGCGTCAGCAACGCCCCTCACACTCGCCCTGGGCAGAGTCACAACCCGACGCTGCCCCATTGATCTGATCCATACCTGCACCGGGCCCTTGTCGTCAACAGCCTCGATTTCCAGCAACAGCCCGTCGAGCGTCCCGCCGATCACGCTGGCCAGCCCGCCGGCGGCCAGCTCGGCCCGGAACTTTGCCCGGGCCACCGCGCCGTCCCGATAGTCCATCTGCCCGGCGCCGTCGCAGCGCATCATCAGGCCGGCGATCACCCAGCCCGGCACCTCCAGCAGCCGGTCACCGACATGCAGCACCGCCGAGACCCCGGCCGCATTGTTGACCGGCGCAAACGACTGCCCGTCGAGCATACCCACGAACAGATACCGGCTGTAGAGCGCCCGGCGCACCGCAATCGACCGCCGCGCATGCCGCACCGCAGTCAGGTAATGCGGCAGAAACACCCCATAGCCGGCATCCCGGATGCGGCTTGCCGCCAGCCACTCAGACCGGGCGTTCGTGTGGACCACATACCACCGGTACGGTGCGCTCGCCGCCATCCGCCCCGCCGCCTGCCCCTGCTCGCCCATTGCACAACCTCGTTTTCCGCACCACATTCCGCAACAGGTGGTGCATTGCCAGAAGTTCTTACGTCGCAATCACTTGAACCACATTCACCACCTGAACCACCTGAAACGAAGATGATCCGCCTTTTGCCGTTTCCCTATACGCGCGCGAAAAGGCGGTTCAGGTGGTGAACGTGGTTCAACGCTTTGTAATCGCTTGCCATTTTCATGCACCACCTGCCGGTTCCGCGCCAAGGTGGTGCAACGTGGTTCAAAGCACTGAAATCATGTCGCTTTTCCAGCGGCCACCGGCCTCACGAGCCCCCGCTGTCCCAGTCGATGGTGCTGCGCATGGCCTTTGCATAAGCCGCCCGGCACGCATCCAGAGACGGGAACTCATAGCCCCACACCCGCTTCTGCACGGCCGATGTATCGTCCACGTCGTAACGCTGCCGGCGCACCAGACCCGGCAAAATCTGCCGCAGCTTGATGCCAAATGCCGTCTCGTCCGACTTGCGCCGGATGCCGATGCGATCGGTCGCCGCGTAATAGGCCGCAATGATCCGGTGCGTCGGCACGAAGTCGCGCCAGAGCCCTTCTCCGGGCAACTGCGATCCGTCGCGCAGCCGCTCCATGATGAAGCTGTCGATCGGCCCGAGGCTGTGCACCTTCTGCTCATAGAGCGCCCGCGTCTCCGGCACGTCGCGCAGGTTCACCCGCGACAGGTCCACCCGCATCAGATAGTCCAGCAGCCCGGCCAGCCCGCCCCCCTCCATGTGGGAACGGAGAGAGGAGAAGTAGGCGCTGTCGCGGATGCGCCTGTCACCCACATCGAACACCGCGAACGCCCGCTCCTCCTTGTCGGCCGGCACCACCCAGTCGTTGTTGGTGGTCAGGATCAGCCGCATGTGGTTCGGCACAGCCACCGCATCCACGCCCTTCAGTTCCACCATATGGCTTTCCGCGCGCACCAGCCCCTTCAGCGTGCCTTCCGATGATTTGTCGCCCGCCCACACCGCCTCATCGGCCTGAAACAGCAGGCAGCCGCGGAAGTGCGCGTTGAAGTTCGAGAGCAGATAGCGCGGCGAATAGGTCTGGAAGAAATGGCGCGGCATCAGCCGGCCAACCTCCTCACCGAAGAACGACTTGCCCACGCCCTGCCGCCCGCGAAAGGCCAGCGCCGTCGAAATCCGCTCCCGCGGCCGCTGCACCATGTGGGCGAGCCACGCCACGATGAAGTCGAACAGCTCATAGGACCCGCCGGACAGGTTCTCCAGAATGTGGTCCAGAAACGGCCCCGGGTCCTTCGTGCCGTCAGGCTCCACCGCCCAGCCGGTCCAGTAATTATAGAGCCGCGAGGCCGGCGGCTCTTCGCCGGGCGCAAGCGGATAGAACGTCAGCCCGTCATACTCGCGGCGGCCGCGGTTGCGCATCCACAGTCTGGCCGTCTGAAAACCCACCACCTGCCCGTCGCCCGTCGGCCGGTATGTCACCCGCGGCAGGTTCTTGAACGCGAAGGCTTCCGGCGACATGAACACCGGATCGCGCTGTTCGGGGTGCTCCCACAGAATGCGCGCCGCCCCGCCGAACACGACGACGGCAAACTCACGATTCCAGCCCTCAAGGTCGAACTCCTCGCCCCCGGCCGGCGCCACCACCGGCGCACCGGCCACAGCCTCGGCAATCGCCTTCTTCCGGCTGCGCTTCGGCTTCTCCGGCGCAGCTCCGGCCGCGCCCGCATCCCCGCTCATGTTCCAGCCTCCCCGGCCGGCGCCGCAGCGCCCGCCGTCCTGCAGCCGTCAGGGCCGCATGTCCAGATTCCGATCCGGCCGCGAAGGCCGAAGTGCTCGCGGCCAAAAACCACCCACGCCCCGCATGCGCAGCGCAGCGGGTGCCCGGCCCGTTCATCAACAGGCTGTGCCGGCGCCTGCCGGCGCGGCTCGCGGGGGGGCTTCGGCCGTGGTCGTGAAAACAGATCAGCCACGGTCTCTCCCCTGCGGACCGTCGCGCACCCCGCCGCCCCCGGAACGGGGCAGGAGAAGCAGAAGAGACAGAAGAGACAGAAGCAGAAGAGGCCGCAGTGCCCCCATCACGCCGCCTCGCTGTCGCGCAGGCGGATCAGCCAGTCGTTGAAGTCCAGCCCCGCCGGCGGCCGCGCCACACGCACCTCAAGCCCCCGGCCGGCATGGGCCGCCGCCGCCCGCGCCACCAGTTCCTCCGGATGGCGCTTTCGCTGTGCCCGCGCCTCGGCCACCGTGAACTGTCGCAGCGCCTCGTCCATGTCCACGGCAAGGATCACGCTGTGCACGCCCTCAGGCAGCGCCGCACCCAGATTGCCCAGCGACAGCGCCGCCCAGGTCGTCAGTCCGCTCACGCACTGCACCGAAAGCGCGGTCTCAATCCCCTCCGCAATCACCAGCACGCCGTCATCCGGCACCGGCCCCAGCCGCACATGGCCGCCGTGCACCGGCCCGCGCATCCGCTTCGCCGGCTCAACCGCCGCCTTGGTCACCGATCCGTCGGCCTGCGGCTGCAGGTGGGTAATGTGCACCCCCACCGGCGCCCGGCTGGCACCGTCCTGCACAAGGGCAATCATCGCCGGCAGGTGCTGCCGGCTTTCCCGGTGCCACACCCGCCCGGCAAACCGCAGCGTCGGCGGCAGCGCCATGCCGGCAATGGCCCGGCCGGCCAGATAATCCGCCACCACCGGCCCGGCCGGCGCCGCCCCGCGCCACAACCCCACCGCGCCGGCCGCCGCAGACTGCCGCTCCAGCGCCTCCGCCATGGCCTGCGCCTCGCGCGCCGCCGCCAGCCGGGCCGCCTCGCGCTCGCGCCGCTGCCGGCGCATCGCCGCATCCGGCGCGCTGTCCGCCGCAGCCGCAGCAAGACCAAGAAAATCCCGCGCCTCGGCAAAGGCCGCCGCCCGGTCGCGGGCGTTGCCGGTGGTCACATAGCCGATCAGGTCGATGATATCGCCCGACTGCCCGGCCGAATAATGCACCCACCCGCCCGCCTTCGGGCCGTTGAGATGCAGCTGGAACGAGCCGAGGTCGCGCTTGTCCTTCGGTCGCAGATAGGCCGTTTCCACGCCGCCGCCCGAGCGCCGCCTCACCCAGCCCGGGCAATAGCGATCCAGCACCGCACCCAGCCGACCGAGCAGCAGAGAGCGGATTTCCCCCGCCGTCACGCTCATCGCCACGCCCTCGCGGTGTACCCGGGCAGCGGCAGCCCGCCAGCCCGCCGGCCGCACCGCATGGCGCCGATCTCCGCGGCTGTAATGCGCTCCGCCCGCCGCCGCTCGGCCGGCTGCACATAGACCAGCCCGGCATGGTGCCCGCACCAGCTCTCGCCGTCGCGCCGCACCGGCAGCCCGCAGAACAGCGACGACAGCGCCCCCGCTCCGGCATCCACACGCACCACAAACCGGCAGTCGCCCGGCCCCAGATCGAGCAGCGTCACCGCGCGCGGCCGCAGATCGTCCGGCAGATGCGCCACGGCATCGGCCACCGCCTCTTCCACAGCAGGCGATACGGCCCCCGCCTCGCCCGGCCCTGCCTCGCCCGGCCGCGGCGCCCGCCGCACGCGCACCCGGCGCTCCATCAGGCCCAGACGCCGCGCCACGCCCTGCACGCTCGCCGGGTCGGCATGCCAGGTGCGGGCAATCTCCGCCCACGAAAGCCCCTTGCTCCGCCCCTGCAGCACCGCTGCCTCGCGCGCGCCGGTTTCCATATCGCTCCAGCGGCCCGGGCCGGTCCCAGCCGGCTTCGCACCGGCCGGCGCCGCCCCGGCTGCCCGCAGATACCGCGTCACGATCCCGGCAACCGCATTGCGCGAAATGCCATAGCGCTCGGCAATGGCCGTGTAGCTCAGCCCGCCCTGCCGCGCGGCCCGCACCGCAGCAATCCGCCCGTCGCGATCCATCGCCGCCCACCCGGCACCGGCTTTGCGGCCGCCATGGTCGCCGCCCGCATCCGCGGGCCGCTTTCGCCGCGCCGCCACGGCCACGCCGGCCACCGCGGCTGCCGCTGCGCGCAGCGCCGCCATGCTGCCCCACGTCCGCGCCACAAAGTGCTGCATCGCATTGGGCGTGGTCCCCAGCCGCTGCGCCAGCCCGGCGCAGGAAAGCCCGTCCGCCGCAGCCCGCACCACGGCTTCGCGCCTGAGATCGGAAACCAGATTGCCCCACCCGGTGCTCATCGGCAGCCTCCAGATACACACGACTTGGATACACACGACTTGCGCAAATCCGCATTGA
>DAIPYB010000097.1:0-8304 GCA_036782955.1 Pseudoxanthobacter sp.
GTCTCCGGCAATCCGCAGACGAGGTTCATGTTCTGAATCGCCTGCCCGGAAGCCCCCTTCACCAGATTGTCGATCGTGGAGATGATGATGGCCCGGCCGGGAATGCGGTCGGCAACCACCCCGATCTGAACATAGTTGGAGCCCTTCACATGCCGCGACTGCGGCACCTGCCCCAGCGGCAACACGGCGATGAACGGCTCGCCCGCATAGCGTTTCGCAAGCACCGCCTGCAGCCGCGCTGCATCGGCGCCGTGGGCAAGACGCACGTAGATGGTGGCATAGATGCCCCGGATCATCGGCGTCAGATGCGGCGTGAACGTTGCCGTTACCGGCTGGCCGGCGGCAAGGCTGTATTCCTGATCGAGTTCGGCGGTGTGGCGATGGCTGGCGACACCATAGGCATGGATGCCCTCCGCGACCTCAGAGAACAACATGCCTTCCTTTGCCGAGCGACCGGCGCCGGACATGCCGGTCTTGGCATCGATGATGATCGGATCGCTCTCGATGACCCCGGCCGACAACAGCGGCAGCACCGGCAGCAGCGAGCAGGTGGTGAAGCAGCCGGGATTGGCCACCAGCCGGGCACCGGCGATCTTCTGGCGGTGGATTTCGGTCAGGCCGTAGACGGCTTCCTGCTGCAGTTCCAGCGCCTGATGGGCATGGCCATACCACGTCTCATAGGCCGCCGGATCGGCGAGGCGGAAATCGGCGGAGAGATCGATCACCTTCAGGTCGGGCTTGTCGGCCAGGAGCTTCTTCAGCACCACCTGCGTTGTGGCGTGCGGCAGGGCGCAGAACACCACGTCCACGGTCGCCAGATCGATCTCTTCGATCTTGGCCAGACGCGGCAGCGCGAACGGCGTGAACTGCGCAAACACCTCGGCCATCGTCTTTCCGGCCTTGGAATCGGCGGAAAGCGCCGTGATTTCAACGGCTGGATGGCGCAGCAGCAGACGCACGAGTTCCGAGCCGGTGTAGCCGGAGGCGCCAAGGACGGCAACGCGGATCTTCTCAGACATTGTCTATTTCATCCCATGAAAGGGGCAAACGGCAGCGGCGCGAACACCGGGCAGGTGCAGCCGGCATCCGTGCCGGTCAGAGGCACGGCCGGCACCGGCAGCGGCAGATCGGGCACGGGAGCGGCCCGTCCGGGCGATATCCCGTTCGGCGCCTTTCTCAGGCGCCCCCGCGTCGTCGCTCCGCCACCAGCCCGAGAACCGTGGTCGCCACGGTGGCACCGGCAATCGCCGTAATGTCTGCGTGGTCGTAGGCGGGCGCAACCTCCACCACGTCTGAACCGACGATGTCGAGGCTGCCCAGACCGCGCAGCGTCATCAGCGCCTCGCGGCTGGTGAGGCCGCCGGCAACCGGCGTGCCTGTGCCCGGTGCGAACGCCGGATCGATGCAGTCGATATCAAACGTCAGATAGGTGCGGGCCGTGCCGACGCGCGAGGTGATGCACTCCACCAGCCCGGCAACGCCGAGGGTCTCCACCTCGTTGCCCCACACGATTTCCAGACCGCAATCGTCGGGTGCGTGGGTGCGGATGCCGATCTGGATCGAATGCTCGACATCGATCAGCCCCTCCCGCACGGCCCGCTTCACGAAGCTGCCGTGATCGATGCGGTTGCCATCATCATCCCATGTATCCTGATGCGCATCGAACTGCACCAGCGCCAGCGGGCCGTATTTCTCGACATGGGCCTGCAGCAGCGGCCAGGTGATGAAATGATCGCCGCCGATGGTGTAGAGGAACGCGCCGGACGACAGGATATGCCGCGCCTCCTCGCGCACGGTCGCCGCCATTTCCATCGGAAAACCGGGGTCGAACGCGCAGTCGCCCCAGTCGATGGTGGCCAGCTCGGCGAAGATATCGAACCCGAACGGATATTGCGGGTCGCCCGACGGGATGGCCGACGCGCGCCGCACCGCCTGCGGCCCGAAGCGCGCGCCCGGCCGGTTGGTGACGGAAGCATCGAAGGGAATGCCCCACACCACCGCGTCCACGCCATCGAGATTGCGCGAATAGCGCCGCCGCATGAACGACAGCGCACCGGCGAAGGTCGATTCCTCGGATGCCCCGCGCAGCGGGCCAAGGAAGGCATTGTCGGTGGGGCGGCGGGACGACATCGAAACCTCCATCGGGCGGCACTGGGCTGGCTGGTACTGGAACCGGGCTTGCCGGACGGTTTGCGAAGGAACGCCAGAACCGTGACGGCAGCATGAACCCTGTCGCACGCGCACACAGCCCTGTGCGGTCAGAAGCTTTAGCAAGATCGGCGCGGCCGGTCACGCGGCGAAAGCGCGCTTTGCGTCCCTCTCAGGCGCCGGCCGGGGCGAACAGGTGCTCGAACAGGATGACAAGGCCCAGCCCACACAACGCGATGCCGGCCAGCGCCTCCGCCGCCCGGCCGAGACGGCTGCCGATGAGGCGGCCGATCATCATGCCCCCGGAAGACATGACGAATGTCGCCAGCCCGATCGCCACCGCGATCACCACGATGTTGACCTCCAGAAAGGCCAGCGACACGCCGACCGCCATGGCATCGATGCTTGTGCCGATGGCGGTTGCCAGCAGCACCAGCAGCGAGCGGCTCGCCGGCCCTTCGCCGGCCGGATCGCGATCGGCTTTCGTCCACGCGGCATAGAGCATGTGCAGACCCACACCGGCCAGCAGCGCGAAAGCGACCCAGTGATCGATCGAGGCAACGAAGCGACTGGCCGCCATGCCGGCAGCCCAGCCGGCCAGCGGCGTCAGCGCCTCCACGACGCCAAACACCAGTCCCGTGCGCAGGGCTTCCGACACCGGCGGCCGGCCGATGGCAGCTCCCCGCCCGACCGAAACCGCGAACGCATCGACCGACATGCTGAAAGCGAGGACGAGGACACCCAATGGCGACATGGCAAGACACCTGCAACGGACAATAAACCGGGCATCGCGCGTCCTGTCCGTCCGTGGCGGACAGGCGATGCCTCGGTCTTGTCTGGCCGAATGGTTCGGCTGGCCGCGCCATGCGCACTTCGCGCAAGTGTGTTGACACGGCCCCGCTGGGTGCGGTGACTACTCCCCGATAGCCTTCTCTTGGCGAACGCACCGATAAAAGTCAAATGATTTCAATACATTGAACGCTTCTGAAACTTACTTGCAGATTTCATGAACCCTCCGGCGGGCATTTCCGCCGCCCTTTTGCACGCCGCGCACGGGGAGCCGGCGGAGGCGGTTCCGACGGTCCGCTGCGCTGAGGGTCTGCTGCTTTCCACGCCATAGCAAAGCACAGTCTTTATACTTGCCGGCGCGTCGACCTAAACTTACTCTCCTTCCCATGTCGCAATACAGCATCATCCTCGGCGGCGAGCGCCATGTGTTTCCCGACCTGCGCACGGTGATGGCACAGGCGTCGCCGGCGCGTTCCGGCGATTTTCTCGCCGGGCTGGCGGCAGGCAGCAACGAACGCCGCGTCGCCGCGCGGATGGTGCTGGCCGACGTGCCGCTCAGCCGCTTTCTCAGCGAGGCGCTCGTGCCTTACGAGGACGACGAGGTGACCCGCCTTATCCTCGACAGCCATGACGGCAATGCCTTCGCCCCGGTGCGCTCGCTGACCGTGGGCGCCTTCCGCGACTGGCTGCTCTCCTACGAGGCGACGACGGAAGCGCTGGCCGCCCTGGCGCCGGGCCTGACGCCGGAAATGGTGGCGGCCGTCTCCAAGCTGATGCGCAATCATGACCTGATCGCCGTCGCGGCCAAGGTACAGGTGGTGACGGCGCTGCGCTCCACGATTGGCCTGCCCGGCCGGCTGGCGAGCCGGTTGCAGCCCAACCATCCCACCGACGACCCCGAAGGCATCGCCGGTGCCACGCTCGACGGCCTGCTCTATGGCATGGGCGATGCGGTGATCGGCATCAATCCGGCCACCGACAATGTCGGCGCCTGCATCGCCCTTCTGGAGATGCTGGAGCAATTGCGCCTGCGGTTTGCCATTCCGACCCAGTCCTGCGTGCTCGCCCATGTGACGACATCGATTGCCGCTATCGAACGCGGCGCGCCGCTCGATCTGGTGTTCCAGTCCATTGCCGGCACCGAAGCTGCCAATCGTGGCTTCGGCATCAGCCTTTCCCTGCTGCAGGAGGCCCGCGAGGCTGCACTGTCGCTCGGTCGCGGCACGGTGGGCAGCAACGTCATGTATTTCGAGACCGGACAGGGGGCTGCGTTGTCGGCCGGAGCCCACCATGGCGTTGACCAGCAGACCGTAGAGGCGCGCGCCTATGCCGTTGCCCGCGCCTTCGGCCCGCTTCTGGTCAACACCGTCGTGGGCTTCATTGGCCCGGAATATCTCTACGACGCCAAGCAGATCATCCGGGCCGGGCTGGAGGATCACTTCTGCGGCAAGCTGCTCGGCGTGCCGATGGGCGTCGATGTCTGCTACACCAACCACGCCGAAGCCGATCAGGACGACATGGACACCCTGATGGTTCTGCTGGCAACCGCCGGGGTCAATTTCCTCATCTCGGTACCCGGGGCCGACGATGTGATGCTCAACTACCAGAGCCTGTCCTATCACGATATCGCCAGCCTGCGGCACCTGACCGGCCGCCGGCCGGCACCGGAATTCGAGGCGTGGCTGCTGCGCATGGGCCTGACCGACGCTGCCGGCCGCCTGCCGCCCGCGCCCTCGCCTGCCGCCCTGCGCTTTTTCCAGGGGGAGGCGGCGCGATGACCGATTCCGCGACGCCAGCCTCCGGCAGTGATCTCTGGGCGCGTTTCCGCACTGCCACCCGCGCCCGCATCGGCCTTGCACGGGCCGGAGATTCGATGGTGACGGAAGACGTGCTCGCCCTGCAGCTCGCCCATGCCCGCGCCCGTGATGCCGTGCATGGCCGGGTCGATTTCTCCATCCTCGCCGGCGCGATCGCGCCGCTTGAAAGCCTCGCCGTTCACTCCGCCGCACCCGACCGCGCGACCTATCTGACCCGGCCGGACCTCGGTCGCCGGCTGGATACCGAAAGCCGTACCCGGCTGGAAACACTGGCGAACGGAACATCGCCGGACGTGGCACTCATCGTCGCCGATGGCCTTTCGGCCTCGGCGGTGGAAAAGCACGCCGTGGCGGTGCTGAAGGCGCTGGTGCGCCGGCTTGGCGGACTGACCATCGCCCCGGTCGTGTTCGTCACCGGCGGCCGCGTCGCCATCGGCGACGAGATCGGCGCCAGCCTCGGGGCCAGACTTGTGGTGGAGCTGATCGGCGAGCGGCCGGGCCTGTCGTCGCCCGACAGTCTCGGCGCCTATCTCACATTTGCCCCGGCGGTGGGCCGGCTCGATTCCGAACGCAACTGCGTTTCCAATATCCATGCCGATGGCCTGTCGCCGGAAGCTGCGGCCGACCGGATCGCGTGGCTGGCACGCGCAGCGCTTTCGCTCGGCCTCACGGGCGTCGGCCTCAAGGAAGATGCCGCCGGCACGACGCTGGAAGGCCCCGCGGGAGAAGCGCCGCCGGCGGGATAAAATCTCCCTCGGCGGCTGCTCCGATATTGCGATGCAATTGCAGAATCACTTTCCGCGCCTCCGCGATCGGGCTTATGGTCTGCCCGCCCGTCGGGACCGCGTGTTTCGGCTCCCGTCGAAAATTGGGCGGCCCTCTCTTGAACACGTCACCGCCCGTCCGACATGTCACTTACTGCCCGCCGGCCTGACAGGGTTCTCAGCTGTGCTGAGTCCACGGCAGCGGACAGATGTTCTTCGCAAAGAAGCCTCTTGGGGATAACGCCATGACGACCGTGCCGCAGAGCGAAACGAGCACCCCCGGTTTCCGTAAAGACAAGGATGCACTGGGCGAGGTTCTCGTGCCCGAGAGCAGCCTGTGGGGTGCGCAGACGCAGCGCTCGATCATCAACTTCCCCATTGGCGTCGATCGCTTCCGCTGGGGCCGTCCGGTGATCCGCGCCCTTGGCATCCTGAAGAAGGCCGCAGCCACCGCCAACGGCGAGCTGGGGCAGCTTTCGGAAGAAAAGGTGAAACTGATTCGCGCCGCCGCGCAGGAAGTGATCGACGGCAAGCTCGACCGCGAGTTTCCGCTGGTGGTGTTCCAGACCGGTTCCGGCACCCAGAGCAACATGAACGCGAACGAGGTGATCTCGAACCGCGCCATCCAGCTTGCCGGCGGCGTGGTCGGCTCCAAGACGCCGATCCATCCCAACGACGACGTCAACCACAGCCAGTCATCCAACGACACCTTCCCCACCGCCATGCACATCGCGGCGGTCGAGGAGATCGACAACCGCCTGCTGCCGGCGGTGCAGCGGCTGCGCGATACCCTGCACGACAAAGGCACGGGCTTCGGCCACATCGTCATGGTCGGCCGCACCCATCTGCAGGATGCCACGCCAATCACGCTGGAGCAGGTGTTCTCCTCGTGGGTGGCCCAGCTCGACGATGCCATCGCCACCATCCGCCGCGCCCTGCCGGGCCTCTTCGATCTGGCCATCGGCGGCACCGCAGTCGGCACCGGCCTCAATGCCCATCCCCGCTTCGGCGAAGCGACGGCAGCGCACATCGCGGCCGAGACCGGCAAGCCGTTTGCCTCCGCAGCCAACAAATTCGCCGCGCTTTCCGCCCATGACGCCATGGTCAACGCCAGCGCGGCGCTGCGCACCCTTGCCGGCGCGCTGATGAAGATCGCCAACGATATCCGCTGGTATGGCTGCGGCCCCCGCGCCGGCTTCAACGAATTGCTGCTGCCGGAGAACGAGCCGGGCTCCTCGATCATGCCGGGCAAGATCAACCCGACCCAGTGCGAGGCCATGACCATGGTGTGCGTGCAGGTGTTCGGTAACGACCACGCAGTGGCTTTTGCCGGCAGCCAGGGCAATTTCCAGCTCAACGTCTACAAGCCGGTGATGCTGCACAACGTGCTGGAATCGGCGGCGTTGCTGGCCGATGCCTGCCTTGCCTTCGATGAGCACTGCGCCGCCGGCATTGCGCCGAACGAGCCGCGTATCCGTCACCACCTCGACACTTCCCTGATGACCGTGACCGCGCTCAACCCGCATATCGGTTACGAGAAGGCAGCCAAGATCGCCCTCACGGCCCATCGCGAAGGCACCAGCCTGAAGGAAGCCGCGCTGAAGCTGGGCTTCCTCACCGCCGAGGAATTCGATGCGTGGGTGCGGCCGGAGGACATGACCCATCCGCTGGCCGAATGAGCCCTGCCTGACGAACGGACTGGCCGGCCGGCGCAAGTGGCGCGCTGGCTGGCCTTCTCCCGCCGCCTCGCGCCCGCAAAAGGAAGGCCCTCATGGCTTTGTCGCATCTCGCCACGCTGCCGCTGCCCGATGGCGAGCCCGTTCCGGTTCTGGGACAGGGCACATGGAAAATGGGCGAGGACCGCAACCGCCGCGAGGATGAAATCGCCGCGCTGCGCCACGGCCTCGATCTTGGCATGACGCTGATCGACACGGCGGAAATGTATGCCAATGGCATGAGCGAAGTGATCGTGGGAGAAGCGATTGCCGGGCGCCGGGACGAGGTGTTTCTCGTTTCCAAGGTGTTGCCTTCCAACGCCAGCCGCTTCGGCACGATACGCGCCTGCGAGGGCAGCCTGCGCCGTCTCGATACCGATGTCATCGACCTCTACCTGCTGCACTGGATCGGCGGCGAGCCGCTGGACGAGACTATCGAGGCCTTCGAACGACTGCGGGAGGAAGGCAAGATTCGTCACTGGGGCGTCAGCAATTTCGACCAGCCGGATTGCGAGGCCCTTTTCGCGCTGCCGGGCGGCGCGGCCGCTGCCGCCAATCAGGTGCTCTATAACGTCAGCCGGCGCGGGATCGAATTCAACCTGCTGCCGTGGAGCCGCAGCCATGGTTTGCCGGTGATGGCCTATTCCCCCATCGAGCAGGGCCGCGTGCTGCGCCATCCGGCATTGTCCGCCATCGCCCAGCGGCATGGCACCACGCCGGCGCAGGTCGCACTGGCCTTCGTGCTGCGACAGCCCGGGATCATTGCTATTCCCAAGGCGGCGACGAAGGACCACGTCGATGCCAACCGGGCCGCATGCGATCTCACGCTGGAGGCCGAGGATCTGGCTGCCATCGATCTCGCCTTCCCGCCGCCGAAGCGGGCCCGTGCGCTGGAAATGCTGTGACAGGATGCCATAACGCGATGGTCGCAAAGGCGCGCCCCTTCGGCACCGGCCTGCTTGCCGGCGCAATCTTCGTCGCGACGATTGCTGCCGCTGGGTCCGCGGCGCGCGCCGGCGATGCCGCCCTTGTGCAGCAGCCCGTGGTCGGGCGCATCGACGAGGTCGCCCC
>DAIPYB010000098.1:0-8176 GCA_036782955.1 Pseudoxanthobacter sp.
GGTGTCTCCACTGACAACGCAGACCGCCCGATCCGCGAGGCCCAGCGCGGCGACCAGTGGATCGGTAAAGCGGGCGTGCTTGTTGGTGACGATTCCCCAGCGTTGCCCTGACGCATCAAGCGCGTTCAGCAATTCGGCGATGCCGTCGAAGAGGCGGGTATCGATGCAGATGCCCGCCGCGTAATGGGCGAGCATCCGCGAGGCGAGTTCGGGGTAGCCGGGAAACTCCGGCGTGATGCCCAGGCCTGCATGCAGCAAGCCGCGCACGCCCTGCGATGTGTAGGGGCGAAGTTCTTCGGGGGGCCTTGCAGGGTGACCTTCTTCGACGAGCACTCGGTTGAGCGCATTGCCCAGGTCCGGCGCTGTGTCGGCGAGCGTGCCATCCAGGTCGAAGAGGATGCAGTCGAAACGCGGGCTCATGGGTTCTTGCGGCAGTGGACGAGGTAATTGACGTCGGTGTTGCCGCCCAGCGTGTACTTCCTGGTCAGCGGGTTGTAGTGCAGACCGCTCAGGGCTTTGCAATCGAGGCCGGCTTCACGGGCGAGCGAGGCACGGATGGCCTGCTCCAGCCGGGGCACCACGCGCGGCACCAGCAGGGTCGGCTTGTCGAACGACAGGATCTCGCAGAACACGTTGTAGCCGCCCATGCCGACGATGGCGGTGGCCTGTGCCATGATCGATTCGATCTGCGGCGTGAAGCTGATGACGTGCAGGTCGCGTACCTTGGCGGCACGGGCCACGAACTGGGCCTGCCGCTCCTGCTCCATGAACGGCCCGAGCACGATGATGGCGGGAAAGAGCGGGCGCAGGTGCGCCTCGTAGGTGCTGATCACCCAGTCCACCAGCTCAGCGCCGTCGCCGCCGCCGCCGGGGCTGACCAGCAGGTAGGGTTCGCTGCCGAACGGCGAGCGGAACGGCGTCGTCTGCGCCACCGCCGGCAGCTCGCGGCGCAGATAGCCGGTGAACAGCGCCTTCTGCCGCGACGCCTCGGAAACGCCCGCGCCGAGCAGCGGATCGTGGATGTTCCTCAGACCATAGACCCAGATATCGTCGTAGAGCGTGTCGACCACGCTGGCAGCGCCCTTGCGGGCCCATTCCTGTGCCAGCGCCTCCGGGTCGTCCATCACGTCGCGCAGGCCCAGAACCAGCCGGGTGCCGGCGCGTGAAAGCTGCTCCAGCGTGCGCCGCACCTCGCCGCGCAGCCCGAGCGGTTCCTTGTCCACGAGGAAAATGTCGGGCCGGAACACGCTTGCGGTGTGCTCGATGATCGACGAGCGGATGGCCAGCGTTTCCTCGATGTCGATATGCAGGCTGAGGGAGGTGTAGTCGCCGTTGCGCAGCTTGATGACGCCGGGGATGCGGACGAAATCCACCCGGCTGCGAAAATCGAAGCTGCCGATGATTGGCGAGCCGGACAGAATCAGCACCGACAGTTCGGAAAACCGGCCGACCAGCGAATGCGCGATGGCACGGCAGCGGCGCAAATGGCCGAGCCCGAAGGAATCGTGGCTGTAAATCAGAATGCGTGGCGTCGAAGCTCGCATGCCCCTTGCTGCGCTCCGCGGTTGGGGGGTGCCGGCAGGCAGAGCCGGCGACCGGAACGGGGCTTGCCAGCCCGGTTGCCCGTCAGGCCCGCTCCCCGCAGGCCCGGTCCCGATTTGTGCTGCGCCGTCCGCAGCCGGGCCGGGCAACAGGAAAATGCAGGCCGGGAAGAAGAAAAGGCCCACACAGATCAAAGCCCCGCGGGCGTGAGGCTCACGGGGCATGCGCCGCGCATGATACAATAAGTGCCATGTGTACGCGGTCGTTACACTATCTGCCTGCATCCGCCGGGTAAAGGGAGCGTGGCGTCGCGCCCCGGCACCGCCGGCAAACTCGCCGTGCCCTGTTGCCGGATCAGCGCACCGCGGCAGAAGGGCTGGGGAGGGCATGACGGCGGGCCATTCCCTCTGTCGTCAAAGCACACTAGTCTGCTGCCGGAGGGCAGCCGGGCGATGACGCCCTGCCGGACAGGGCGCGGGTATGAAGAAGACGCTGTTTGGCTTCATCTGGCGATATAGCAAGCGTCAGCAGATTCTGATCGTCCTGATTACGGTTCTGTCTTTCCCGCTGGTTTACGCTTCGCTCGAGTTGCCGAAGCTTATCGTCAACGATGCGTTGCAAAGCCACAAATTCCCGCGGGAAGTGTGGGGCACCGAGATGAACCAGATTCCGTATCTGGTCATGCTGTGCTGCGGCTTCCTCGGTCTCGTCGTGCTTAACAACGGCGTGAAGCTGGTCCTCAATATCTACAAGGGGCTCGTCGGCGAGCGGATGCTGCGGCGGCTGCGCGCGCAGCTGTTCTTTCAGATCGTGCGGTTCAAGCCGGCGCATTTCCGCAAGGTTTCCAGCGGCGAACTGATCCCCATGCTGACGGCCGAAGTGGAGGACCTCGGCGGCTTCATCGGCGATTCCATTGCCGTCCCGGCGTTTCAGGGCGGCACGCTGCTGGTCTATATCAGCTTCATCTTCATGCAGGACCCGCTGCTCGGCCTTGCGTCCATCGCGCTCTATCCGGTGCAGGGCTTCGTCATTCCGCGCATGCAGCGGCTGGTGATCCGCCTGTCGCGCGAGCGCATCAAGAATATCCGCCGGCTTTCCGACCGCATCGGCGAAAGCGTCGCCGGCACGGTGGACATGCACGCCAACGCGACCACCGCATGGCACATCGCCAACATCTCCGACCGGCTGCACGAGAACTTCGTCATTCGCTTCGCTATCTATCGGCGCAAGTACATGATCAAGTTCATCAACAATTTCTTAAACCAGCTTCCGCCATTCCTGTTCTACCTGATCGGCGGCATTCTGGTCATTCGCGGCGAAATGTCGTTCGGTGCGCTTGTTGCCGTGCTGGCAGCCTATAAGGATCTTGCAGCGCCGTGGCTTGAACTCCTGAATTATTATCAGGACATGGCCAACGTCTCGGTGAAGTATCAGACGATTGTCGAGAATTTCGACCCGCCGGAGATTTTCCCCCCCCAGCGCATGGACCGGGAGGCCGAGGACGGCAACGATGTGCTGACCGGGCCGGTGGATGTCATCGGTGTCACCGGCGGTGCAAATCCGGCCAATCCGGAGGTGCGGGACGTCTCGCTCAAGGTGGAGCAGGGCCGGCATGTCGCCATTATCGGCGATGATGCCTCGGGCCGGCTGGAACTTCTGCAGATGATGGTCGGCCTGATGCTGCCATCGTCCGGGCGGGTGGAGATCGGCGGGCGCGATCTGGCGCAGGTGCCGGAGGCGGTGGTGGGGCGCTCGCTCGCCTATGCGCCGGCGAGCCCGTACATCTTCAACATGTCGATCCACGCCAATGTGTCCTATGGCCTGCGCCACAAGCCGCTCGGGCCGCCGGATTTGCCGCCGGCCGAAGCGGCCCGCCGGCAGGCGGAAGCCCGCGCCACCGCGTCCACGCTGGATGAGTTCAACGCTCCGTGGGACGATTTTGCCCGCGCCGGCGTCACAGACGACGAAGCGCTCGAAACGGAGATGATCGGCCTTCTGGAAAGTCTGGGGCTGCGGGAGGATCTCTATCGCGTCGGCCTGCAGGCGCGGATCGCGCCGGACCGCGCCGGGGCCTTCATCGGCAGCATTCTGGAGGCGCGACAGGTCGTGCGACAGCGCATCGCCGAAGACCGGGTGCTGCGCGACCTTGTGGAGCTGTGGTCGCCGTCACGCCTCAACGGCAGCGCGACACTGGCGGAGAACGTGCTGTTCGCCCTGCCAGCCGATCCCGCCACCCCGGTCAGTGCCATTCCGCACGATCCCGAGGTGGCGGCTTTTCTGGAACAGGCCGATCTGGCGGAAGATCTCGTCCGGTTCGGCCTCTCGGTGGCGGCCATCATGGTGGAATTGTTCTCCACCATGCGCGACGACGACGCCTTCGTCGGGGCCTACAGCATCCTGTCGGCGGAGGAACTGCCGGCATTCGAGGCGCGGCTGAAGAAGGTGCGGGGCGATGACCTGCGCCTGCTTTCGGCGATCGACCGCAGCGATCTCATTGGGCTGGCCTTCCGCGTGGTGCCCGCCCGCCACCGCATCGCCGACCTGCCGGCCGCGCTGGTGACGCGCATCATCGCAGCGCGAACGCTCTTCCGCGAGGCGGTCCTGCCGAAGACGGACGGGCGTTATGTTCCCTTCGACCCGGAGATCTATATTGCCTCGCTCTCCATCGAGGATAACCTGCTGTTCGGCAAGGTTCGCGTCGATCGTCAGGGCGCGCGCGAAAGCGTGGCGACATTCGTGCGCGATACCGTGGCAGACATCGGCCTGCGCGGCCCGGTGATGCGGGCGGGGCTGGACTTCGAGGTCGGCGTTGCCGGCTCCCGCCTCACGGCCAGCCAGCGCCGCAAGCTGGGCGTGGCACGGGCGCTGATCAAGGCCGTGCCGATGGTGGTGCTCGATTCGGTGCTCGATGCCGACCCGCAGATCATGACATTTGTGCGCGAACGCTGTGTGGGACGTACACTGGTGGTTGGGCTGGAGCCGGGCAATGTGCCGCCGGGCTTCGATCTCTATGTGCGCATGAGCGAGGGCCGCTTGGTGGACAGTGGCTCTTACGATACGTTTGCAGATGAGGAGACGGCTGCCGCCCCCCGCCCCGCCGCGTTGCCGGGTGCCGTGGCGGCGGATGAGGGCGCGGTGGTCCCGGCGGAGCCGCACTTCGCCCGCAGCAGGGAGGCTGACGCGTGAGCCTGCAAGTCGAAGCCGATGCCCTGAGACGCGTTCCGCTGTTTCGCGGGGTGGAGCCGGCGAAGCTGCGTCTTCTGGCGTTCATATCCGAGCGTATGAGTTTTCAGGACGGCGAATATCTCTGCCGGCAGGGCGAGCGCGGCAACACGGCCTATATCCTGCTTTCCGGCGGCGCCGACGTGGTGCTGGAGACCGCGGAAGGGCCGCGGCCTCTGGCGCATCTGCATGAGAACGACATCGTCGGCGAGATCTCCATCCTCATCGATATTCCGCGCACCGCCTCCGTCATCGCCACCGGCGAAGTGATCGCGCTGGCGATTTCAAAGGACAATTTTTTCCGGATGCTGGCTCGTTTCCCGGAAATGGGCCTTGAGGTGATGCGTGTGCTGGCCCATCGTCTGGAGCGCACCACGCGCGATCTTGCGCAGACAGGCGGGCAGGCGCAGCGGTGAACGACAGCGGCACAGCGGCGGTATTTCCTTCGGGCGGGCAGGCACACCCGCGCTACGGAGAGCGCATTTCGCTGCGCCTCTGGGGCACGCGTGGTTCGCTGCCGATCCCCGGCCCGGCCACCGTGCGCTATGGCGGCGATACTATCTGCTTCGAGCTGATCGTCGGCGGACGGCGCGTGGTGGTCGATTGCGGCTCGGGCGCACGGGCGCTGGGCCGCCAGCTGATGGCCGAGGGGCCGCTCGATTTCGACATCCTGTTCACCCACTCGCACCTCGACCATGTCTGCGGGCTGCCGTTCTTCAAGCCGGCCTATCATCCCGGCTTCCATGTGCGGCTGTGGGCCGGCCACCTGAAGGACGCCGATGCCCACCGCGAGGCAATCGAGCGGCTGATGTCGCCGCCGCTGTTTCCGGTGAAGCCGACGGCCCTGACAGGCTGCCGCTTCCGCCATTTCCATGCCGGAGAAACCGTCGCCCTGCCCACCGGGCTGGTGGTGGAGACCATCGCGCTCAATCATCCCGGCGGCAGCACCGGTTATCGCTTCTCCCATGACGGCGCCGTGGTGTGCATCATCACCGACCACGAGCACGGCGTGCCGGCGATCGACGAGGCGGTGGCGGCCTTCGTGCAGGGCGCCGACGTGATGCTCTACGATGCCGCCTATACCGACGCCGACTATCACCACCATCGCGGCTGGGGACACTCGACGTGGGAGGAGGGCATGCGGCTTGCCCGACGCGCCGGTGTCGCGCTGCCGGTGATGATCCACCACGATATCTATCGCAACGACGACGAGCTGGATGAAATCCAGCGCGCGGCGCGACGCCTGTTCCCGGATGTGACCGCCGGATTCGACCGGATGTTGATTAAAATTTAGGCGCGACCTGCCCGCGGGTCAGTCCGCGGGGGCCGCGGATGCGCTCCGGCGGCCCCTTTGGGTGCGGTCAGTTGTCTCAGGCTGCGGCTGCAAGCGCGGCGAAGCCGCCGGCAAGATCGGCGATCAGGTCGTCCGGGTCCTCAAGGCCGATGTGCAGCCGGATCAGCGTTCCGGGTGAGCTCCACGGTACCGCGGTGCGGCTCTGTTCCGGGCGCATGCGAATGGCGAGGCTCTCGTAGCCGCCCCACGAATAGCCCATGCCGAACAGCTTCAGGGCGTCCAGAAAAGCGACGGTCTGTTCGTGGGTTATCGGCGCCGTCTCGAAAGCGAACAGGCCGCAGGCGCCGCTGAAATCGCGTTTCCACAAGGCATGGCCCGGATCGCTTTCCAGCGCCGGGTGCAGCACGCGCACCACCTCCGGCCGCCCCTCCAGCCATCGGGCGACCTTCAGGCCGCTCTCCTGATGGCGCTGCAGGCGCACCGCCATGGTCTTGAGGCCGCGATAGGCGAGATAGACATCGTCGGGACCGACGCACAGCCCGAGTTCGCGGTAGGTTTGCTGCAGGGCCGCCCACACGCGCGGTCCGGCGGCGATGCTGCCGATCATCACATCCGAATGGCCGGAAATGTACTTGGTCGCGGCCTGCAGCGAGAAATCGACGCCGTGTTCGAGCGGACGGAAAAACAGCGGCGTCGCCCATGTATTGTCCATCAGGGTGAAGGCACCCGTGCGGGCCGCGACGGCCACGATGGCCGGCACGTCCTGCATCTCGAAGGTGCCGCTGCCGGGCGCCTCCAGAAAGATCGCGCGGGTCTGCGGCTGCACGAGGGCAGCGATGTCGCTGCCGATCATGGGGTCATAATAGGTTGTCTCCACCCCCATGCGGCGCAGGAAACTGTCGCAAAACTTCCGCGTCGGGCCATAAGCGCTGTCGACCATCAGCAGATGGTCGCCGGGACGCAGGATGCTGAGCAGCGCGGTGGTGATGGCCGAGACGCCGGAGGGGGTCAGCTTGGTACCCGCCGCCCCTTCCAGTCCGGTGATGGCATCGGACAGCGCCTCGTTGGTCGGGGTGGCGTGGCGGCCGTAGAGATAACGCTGGCGATCGGCGAGATGGGCTTCGGCGTTGGCAAACAGCACCGTGGAGGCATGCACCACCGGCGGGTTCACGAAGCCATGGTAGCCGTGGCCGTCGTAGCCGCCGTGCACGACCCGCGTCTCGGGCCGGAGATCGGCGGGCAGGGCGTGGCCGGATGCGGGCGGGGTGGAATCGGACATGTTCGGAACCATCCAGAGGCGGGGCGCGGAGATGGCCGCCGGGGCGGCGCTTCCCAACCGGATTACTGCATTGTGGCGGCGGCGTCGATTGAGCGCTGCACCTGCCTGCGGGGCGGCGGTATGTGGAATGTGCACGCCTGCCTACGAACGAGGCTTGACCGCAATAGGGCAATCAGCCTGAATTAGCGTTCAGGAGGGTGCCCGCATGCGGGCGTTCGGACGAGCTGGTCGGGGGGCTGGCTTCTCACTTCGCCGGTTGGGCGTGGCGGCGTGTGCCGCCGCCGGGCGAAGCGCGAGGAGCAGTCGCCGTCAACCGGCGGGACCTCGGACAGGTCCCGCTCCCTCACGGCTTTTCCGTTTCCGTCTTCTTGCTCCGGTCTGGCCGGGGCAGCCGCGTGGCGTGCCTTCAGTTTTCCGGCTGTGGCCGTGCCCTCCCGAAAAGGGGCGGACTGGCTGCAGTCCGTTCGTGTGACCGACAAACTGGGACCTGAGTCCAACCATGAAAAAGAAACTTCTTTCTCTGATGCTCGGCGCTTCGCTGGCGGTGTCGTCGTTCGCGGCGGCCGTCGGCGGTGCCAGCGCCGGCACCCTTGAGGACGTCAAGACCCGCGGTTACCTGAATTGCGGCGCCAACACCGGCCTCATCGGCTTCAGCGCGCCCAACGACAAGGGCGAGTGGACCGGTCTCGACGTGGACTTCTGTCGCGCTGTCGCGGCTGCCGTCTTCGGCGATGCCACGAAGGTGAAGTTCATTCCGCTCAACGCCAAGGAGCGCTTCACCGCCCTGCAGACCGGCACCATCGACGTGCTGTCGCGCAACACCACCTGGACGCTCTCGC
>DAIPYB010000099.1:0-8175 GCA_036782955.1 Pseudoxanthobacter sp.
CCTTGAAGATCCGGAATTGATGGATCGGATCGTTGGACACCTGCCGAACCCCTCGCGTCAGCGGACATCAAGCCCGCGTTGTCGTTCCACATGCCGGACAAAGCCATACAGCCTCGCGCCGGCGCTGTCATTTGCCTTTGTCCGGCCCGCCCTGCGGCGGACGGTCCAGTCTGCTTTCCGGCGGCGGCAGATGGCCGACAGACCGGAGCACATTCATTATCCCGGCCGCAAAGCCGAGCAGCAGGAACACGATCAGGCCGAAAGGCAACGTGCCCAGCAGCCAGTCAACGCCCCACCCGATCAGGCCACCGACAGCAATGCCGCCGATGAATTCGGACGAAAGCTTCATCGCCTGGCTCCACCCGGCCGTAGCCGAGACCGGAGCGATCTGAGGGGCGATATTCCCGCCTGCCTTCCGCGACCGAACCCGGTTGCCGATGGCAGCGTTGATGTTTCTGCGCCGGGCTTCCAGTGCCGCGTCGTCGGCCGGGCTGTCGCCCGCACCATCTTCCGCGCCACCGGCTGCCGGACGATCACCCGAAGGATCACGGGGATCAGCCATGACCGACACTCCCCTTTTGACACCACTCAGGTTGTCCGGAACCCCGAAAACGGGCGCACAATAGTCGTGTGCCCGACGCGCTGTCAAGGCAGCGAAAGAACCGTTTAACAGACTGACAGATAAGAGAAATTCCGAGTTGAGCGCCCCTGCGACAATCGGCGCTTGTTACCTTGTGCGCTTTGGCAGCGCAGTCATCCGGCGTCGCGGAAGGTCTCCGCGGTCTGCAGGTCCACCGAAACCACCTGCGAGACGCCACGCTCCACCATGGTAACGCCGAACAGCCGCTGGGTGCGGGCCATGGTGATGGGATTGTGGGTAATCACCAGAAACCGGGTGTCGGTGCGACGCGTCATTTCCACAACAAGATCGCAGAAACGCTCCACATTCGCATCGTCGAGCGGCGCGTCGACCTCGTCCAGCACGCAGATCGGGGCGGGATTCGTCAGGAAGACGGCAAAGATGAGAGCCATGGTGGTCAGCGCCTGCTCGCCGCCGGAAAGCAGCGTCAGCGTCTGCGGCTTCTTGCCGGGCGGGCGGGCGATGATTTCAAGACCGGCCTCCAGCGGATCTTCAGAATCGACCAGCGCCAGTTCCGCCGTGCCGCCATTGAAAAGATGCGTGAAAAGCTGGCGGAAGTGGCCGTCCACAATGGCAAATGCCTTCAGCAGCCGGTCGCGCGCCTCGCCGTTCAGGGTGGTGATTCCCTGCCGCAGCCGGCGGATCGCTTCGGTGAGGTCATCGCGGTCGGCCACCAGACCGTCGCGACGGGCCTCCACCTCGTTGGCCTCGTCCTCGGCCCTGAGGTTGACGCCGCCGAGCCGCTCCCGCTCCGCTTTCAGTCGCTCCAGACGGGCCTCGATACCGGCCGGGTCAGGCAGCGGGGCCGCGGCATCGAGCCCGGCGATGCCCGCCAGCTCGAGCGGCGCGCAGCCAAGGGTTTCGCCAATCTGGCGTTCCGTTTCCGCGCGACGGTCGCGGGCGGCGGAAAGGCGCTCCTCAGCGCGTGCCCTGCTCTCGCGGGCGGCGGAAAGGGCGGCGAGGGCTTCGCGGGCGGCGCGGTCGGCCTCCGCCAATATCCGCTCGCCGGTCGTGCGCGCCTCCGCCGCAGCAAGGCGGGCGGTATCGGCAGTCGCGATCTCGCGCTCAAGATTGCGGCGGCGCAGGGCGTGATCGTCCGGCGCGTCCAGCAGCACGATACGCTCGTCTTCCAGTTCCTCCCGCCGGCCCGCAAGTTCCTCCGCGCGGCGACCGGCATCGCGGATGCGAAGCGCGGCGGCCTCCCGGTCACGGGCAATCACCCCCAGCCGCCGCACGCGCATCTCGCGTTCACGGCTGGCGGTGGCTTCCTCCGCCGTGAGTTCGGCAAGCCGAGCGCGGGCCCGTGCCACGGCTTCTGCCAATGCAGCGAGATCGTCCTCGTACGCCCCCGCAGGCGGCAGGTCATCCAGCGCGATGGCCACTTCCTCGCAGGCAAGGCGGGCGTGTTCGGCGTCGGTTGCCCGTCGCGTGGCAAGATCGGCCAATGTCGCGCGGCGGCGTTCAAGTTCGCCGGCAGCCCGGTCGGCGCGTGCCAGAGTCTCTTGTGCGATCAGCACGAGCCGCTGCCGCTCACGCACAGCATCGCGCGCCTGTTTTTCCGCTGCCGTCACACGCGCCACGGCGGTCTGCGCGGCGGAAAGATGCTGCCGGGCGGCGTCGCGGGCGGCGACCGCGGCCGGACGGCCGGCCTCCAGTTCCGCAAGGCGATTGCGCTGGGCAAGGCGCTGGGCGGCAGCTCCCGGGGCCTCGGCCGAGGCGGTAAACCCATCCCAGCGCCAAAGATCGCCGGCCGGGCTCACCAGCCGCTGACCTACCGCCAGCAGCGGCCGCAGGCGGGCGCCATCCTCCCGGGCGACGATTCCGATCTGCGCCAGCCGGCGCGCAAGCTGCGGCGGCGCACCGACATGGCGGCTGAGCGGCTCGACGGCGTTAGGAAGGGCAGGATCGCTCGCGCCCATTTCGGCGCCGGCCCAATGGGTTGCGGCCTCCGGCTCGACCGGCGCCTCAAGATCGCTGCCGAGAGCGGCGGCAAGCGCGGCCTCAAAACCGGGCGCGACGGTGAGCGAATCGAGCAGCGGGGCGAAGCCCTCGCCGCTACCGGCCGACAGAATGGCTGTCAGCGTCGCCGCTTCCGTCTCAAGGCGCTGCAATGCCGCTTCCGCTTCGGCCGCCGGTCCCCGCGCGGCGGCTTCATCCTGCCGGGCGGACTGAAGCTCGGCATCGGCGACCGAGGCCATGTCCTCCGCAGCGATGACAGCTTCTTCCGCCTCCTCGACGGCAATGCGCGCCATGGCCGGGCCACTTTCGGCAGCAAGCCGAGCCTCTGCCTCGGCGCGCTCGCGTTCCAGAGTGGCAAGTTCGCGTTCGAGTTCGCCAAGGCGACGGGCCGTCTGGTGGGCCTCGCGCTCCAGTGCGGCACGGCGCGCCGCGATTTCCGCGCCGGCCCGCGTTGCCGCGCCGTGCCGGGCCTCGGCATCCTGAAGCGTTGCCCGAGCCTTCTGCAACAAGGCGTGGATATCCTCACCGCGACCGCCGGCCTGTTCTTCCTCGGCGGCCAGCGATTCGGCCTCGTCGGAGAGGGTCTGCGCGGCGATCTCGGCCTCGGCCGCCAGACGCTGTTCGCGGACGATATCCTCGGCAAGCTGGGCAATGCGGCGTTCGAGTTCGGTCAGGCGCTCGCGGGCGCGGCGCTCCTCGCCGGCCAGTGCCTCGGCTGCCGCCTGCAGGCGCGTCAGCGCGGCACCGGCGGCGGCCTCACGATCCCGGAGGCCCGGCACGGCGGCCGCCGCAACCGCATGGTCGCGGGCAGCGTCCGCCTGTGCACGGGCGGCGGCATCGGCACCCGCGGCGGCCTTTTCCAGCGTCTCGCCGATCTCGGAGACCTGCGCGCGGGCGGCGATCCATTTCAGATAGAACAGCGTCGCCTCGCCACGGCGAATCTCTCCGGAAAGAGCACGATAACGGGCGGCCTGCCGCGCCTGCCGGCGCAAGCTTTCAAGCTGGCTGCCGATTTCGCCCAGCACGTCTTCCAGACGGGACAGATTCTGCTCCGCCGCCTTCAGCCGCAATTCCGCTTCGTGGCGGCGCGAGTGGAGCCCGGAGACGCCAGCCGCCTCTTCCAGAATCCGCCGCCGGGCGGAGGGCTTGGCCGCGATCAGTTCGCCGATCTGGCCCTGACGCACCATCGAGGGCGAGCGCGAACCGGTGGAAGCATCGGCGAACAGCAACTGCACATCGCGTGCCCGCACATCGCGGCCGTTGATGCGATAGGAAGAACCCGCGCCACGCTCGATACGGCGCGACACCTCAAGAAAATCGGCCTCGTTGAAGGCCTGCGGCGCAGTGCGGTCGGTATTGTCCAGCACCAGCGTCACTTCGGCTCGATTGCGTGCGGGCCGGCGGGTGGAACCGGAAAAAATGACGTCGTCCATATCGGTGGCGCGCATGTTGCGGGACGAGTTCTCACCCATCACCCAGCGCATTGCCTCGACCAGATTGGACTTGCCGCAGCCATTCGGCCCGACCACGCCGGTCAGTCCCGGCTCGATCGGCACCTCGGTCGGCTCGACGAAGGTCTTGAAGCCGGCGATGCGCAGCCTGACGAAGCGCATGGCGGGCCTCAATGCCATAAACCCCGCTGCCGACGGCAGCGGGGCGGGAAAATCGTGGCAATACCGGCGGCCTGCGCGGGCCGCGCCGGCTCAGTTCGCCGGCTTGGCCTTGGCCGCAGCGGCATCGATGGCCTTGGTGAAGGCGTCAATCGACTGCTCTCCGGTCAGCTTCTGCCCGTTGATGAAGAAGGTCGGCGTGGCATTGACGCCGAACTGCTTGTAGGCGGTTTCCTTCACGGAATTGAGCTGGTCAAGCAGCTTCTGGTTCGAGAGGCAGGACTCGAAGCTCATCTGCGTGAAGCCGGCCTGCTTGGCCATGCTCAGGAGGCCGCTCAGCGGATCCTGCACGAAAGCCCAGTCCTTCTGGTTGTCGAAGAACAGGTCGATCATGTCGTAATATTTATCCGCCGGGGCGCAACGTGTCAGCATGCTCGCGGCAGTCGCCACCGGATCGAGCGGGAACGCGCGGAAGATGAAGCGCACCTTGCCCGTGTCGATGAAATCCTTCTTCAGCGCCGGCCAGGTGTTGGCATGGAAGGCGGCGCAGTGCGAACACGTCATCGAGGCATATTCGACGATGGTGACCGGCGCATCTTCCTTGCCGAGGGCGATATCCGGCAGCACGCTCTGGTCCATCAGGGCCTTCACGTCCACGGTGGCTTCCGGGGCGCTTTCCTGCGCGAAGGCGGCCGGGGCGGCAAAGGTGGCCGCAGCGACGCCGAAGGCGACAGCGGTGCTCAGCGCCAGCGCGCCGGCGGCGCCGGAGAGACGGTGACGGATCGTTTTCAAGGGGCGGCTCCTGAACAAAAGCGGACGGCCAGACCACGGCCAGCGCGGGTGCCGGAAGGCAAGTCCGGCCCGCCGGCTCGCGGGTAACCGAGTGCGACGCGAGAGGCAACGCACAAAATGAGGCAAATGCGTGATCGCGCCCGCCCCTGCCCGGCTGCGCGGCAGATCGGCCTTATCGCTCGCGGCTGCCGCCGCCGGTGCGCGTCACGCCCAGAACGCCGCGACCGAGCCGCTTCAGCGCCCCGGCCAGACCGGGCTGGCAGGCATCGTCGACGATCTCATCCAGATGCTGCTGCTCACCGCTGGTCAGCGCGCGCAGGGTGCGATGGCCGCTGTCGGGCAGCGGCAACGGCGGGCGCTGCACCACGCGCACCTTGTCGACGGCACGCCAGCCGAACAGCGCGTTCACGCGTTCGGCGATGAGCGGTGCCTGATGGGTGATGAGAACCGCGCCCGGCCCATCGGTGCGCACGATCAACGTGCCGGGACGGGGGCCATCCTCATGCGGCAGGCGGCGGGGCCAGCGGATGCACTCCGGCCGACTGCGGGCGGCCAGATTCGAATCGACGATCTCCGGCCAGAGCGTCACGATTTCGCCAGAGGCGAAGCCGCGCCGCCGGCAGGCATCCTCGATGGCCGGCGCGATAAGGTCGGCCAGCGGACGGGCGCCGCGGCGGCCATTGAGAATGCGGTTCGGCGGGCTCATGGCAAGGCGGACCCCCGGGGGCGAAACGACGGGACGTGCGGCAGCGCACGGGGCGCCGCCGCCATGGTCTCATTTTACGCCATCGCACCGCAGAAGGCACGCGCCGCAGGCGCCGGCCTCAGGCGGCGCAGAACTGGTCGAACGACCGCAGTGCGTCGGCGGCATACATCAGCGAGGGGCCACCGCCCATGTAGATGCACACCGCCAGTGCCTCGCACACTTCCTCGCGCGTGGCGCCCAGTTCCTTCAGGGCCTTGGTGTGAAAGCCGATGCAGCCATCGCAGCGCAGCGCGACGGCAATCGAGAGGGCCATGAATTCCTTCGTCTTCTTGTCCAGAGCGCCTTCCCGCGTTGCTGCCTTTGCCATGGCACCGAAGCCGGCCATCGCGTCCGGCTCGGCCTTGCGCAGCTGCGCGGTGTACTGGGAGATATCGGCGATCAGCGCCTTGTAGTCCTTGGCCACGGCATCCTCCACTTCGATTCAATATATTCGCATTATATGAAATACGAATATATGAGATCAAGCGTTCTCCCTGCTGCGCGCTCGGGCATGGCTGGAGGCGTCTATCTCATTGTTCGGCCGTGTTTTCCTTATGCAACCCGGTATCCACTGCGCTCAAAAACGCTCTAAGGTGCCGGCCTTGCGAGCCGATTCCCCCGTCTTCCGGACACCAAGCCGCCATGCCCGTGACTGCCACCGATCTGCTGGTCTGGTACGACCGCCATGCCCGCACCCTGCCATGGCGCATCGGTCCGGCAGAGCGGCGGGCCGGCCACAAGGCCGATCCCTATCGGGTCTGGCTCTCGGAGGTCATGCTGCAGCAGACCACGGTGGCGGCGGTGAAGGATTATTTCCATCGCTTCACCGCCGCGTGGCCCACGGTGACGGCACTTGCGGAGGCTGACGACGATGCCGTGATGAAGGCCTGGGCCGGGCTCGGCTACTATGCCCGCGCGCGCAACCTGAAGCGCTGCGCCGGGGTGGTTGCCCACGATCTCGGCGGGTGCTTTCCACAGACGGAGGCCGGCCTGCTCGCGCTTCCCGGCATCGGGGCCTATACGGCCGCCGCCATCGCCGCCATTGCCTTCGGCGAGCCTGCGCCGGTGGTGGACGGCAATGTCGAGCGGGTTATCACCCGCGTTCTCGCGCTTGAAACGCCGCTGCCCGCCGCCAAGGCGGAGGTGCGCGCCTTCGTGGCAACGCTGGTGCCGCCGGAGCGGCCCGGCGAGTTCGCCGAGGCGATGATGGATCTCGGCGCCACCCTCTGTTCGCCGAAGCGACCGGCCTGCGCGCTCTGCCCGTGGTCCGGCGGCTGCGCGGCCCATGCGCGCGGCACGCAGGAGAATTTTCCGGTGAAGGCGCCGAAGGCCGAGCGGCCGGTGCGCCATGGTGCCGCGTTTGTCGCCATCCGGCCCGATGGCGCCGTGCTTGTGGAAAAGCGCCCCGAGAAAGGCCTGCTCGGCGGCATGACCGGGGTTCCGACAACGCCGTGGACGGTGAGCGCGGGCACCCCGGCCAGGCGGCGCGGCCGGTTGCCGAAGATCACGGATGCCGCCCCGACCGATGCTCCGGCCTTCCCCTTCCCGGCCGACTGGCACCGCACGACAGCCCCTGTGGAACACACCTTCACGCATTTCCATCTGGTGCTGGATGTGTGGCGCGCCCGCGTGCCGGCCGAACAGCAGGCCAGGGAGGGCTGGTGGTCGCCGGCCCGCGAGCTGCAGGGAGAGGCCTTGCCGAGCGTATTCCGCAAGGTCCTCGCCGCCGCCGGTCTCTGAGGGGGCCGAAAAAAGCGAAGGGCACGCCGGATATCCTCCGCGCGTGCCCTTGAAACGGTCTTCGGATTTTGCCGCCGGTCAGGCCGGCCGTGCCCTCAGCTGATCGCGCAGGATGTCGATCGGTTCGCGCCGGTCGCCCTGCGCGATGTGCCAGAAGGTCCAGCCATTGCAGGCATCGAAACCCTGAACCAGCGCGCCGACCTTGTGGATGGAACCGATATGGCTGCCGGATTCCAGCGAGCCATCGGCGCGCACCACGGCGCGGTGCAGGCCCCGCGAGCAGGTGAGTTCCGTGCCCGGTTGCACCAGACCGGCCTCGATCAGCGAGCCGAACGGCACGCGCGGCGCGGCGCGCTTGCCCGTCACCACCTCCAGCGACGAGGGCGGAGCCGGCTGCACCGCCGCGATGCGGGCCTCGGCTGCCGCGGCATAGGCCGGCTCGCGTTCGATACCGATGAAATGGCGCCCCAGCCGACGCGCCACCACGCCCGTGGTACCGGTACCGAAGAACGGGTCCAGCACCACATCGCCCGGATTGGTGGACGACAGCAGCACACGATAGAGCAGCGACTCCGGCTTCTGCGTCGGATGCACCTTGTGGCCGTCATCGCCCTTCAGCCGTTCCCCGCCCGAGCAGATCGGCAGCGTCCAGTCGGAGCGCATCTGCAGGTCTTCGTTGAAGGCCTTCA
>DAIPYB010000100.1:0-8154 GCA_036782955.1 Pseudoxanthobacter sp.
GGCCGCAAGCGGGTCACCACGGTAATAGTGCCGCCCCTGCCAGTGTATGCCGAACCTCTGCGCAAGATTGGCATAGAGCACCTTCACACGCGCGCCCTCTATGCCCCGCAGCACCGCGATATCGCGGTGGGGCAGCACCTCACCGAGTCGCCAGGCATACATGCGGCGAGCGATATCCAGCCGGCCCCGATTGGCATCGGCCCAGAGCTCAGCCTGTTTGCGGGCGAGATGAGAGAAGTCCGGCAGAAGCGGCGGCGCTGTATAAAGCCGGACACCGTCGTCACCCACCGCCGCTAGTCCCGCGCCGTGGCGGGCCAGAAGGCGCAGGGCATCGTGGCTTACCATTGATCCCGGCCCCAGCAGAAGCAGCGAGATCGACTGATGCGGAATGGTGTAATCGCCGCGCTCCACCGCACCGCCGCCCGCAGAAGAGAAACGCAGGCAGCCGGCCTCGACAGTCAGGGCTCCGCGGTCAAGCAGCAGAAGCCCGTGGCGGTCGGCATGTGGCAGGCGCGCGGTTTCAAGACCGAGCCGGCCCAGCAGCATGACATTTCCCTCCTCATACTGGCGTGGCCCGTTGCGGCGGCCGGAGCAGAAGCATGCCATAGCCGTAAGCGCGATGGCGGCCCACACCCTGCGCCAGCAGAACGGCGAACGCCGCCGGATCGTTCACCACCAGCGTGCCGTGAACGGTTGCGTCCGGCCCCTCAAGGCGTCGTCCCTCACGCACCACGACCTGCCGCCTGAAACCGGCAAGGCGGGTGGCGGCTGTCTCGAGCCGGGTGGCGGGAGCAAGACGCGCCGTGAGCCAGTCGAGATAGACCGCTTCACGTTCCTCGCTTTCACCGCGCAGATTCCGCGCCAGAAAGGCATCGACCTCAGCCCCCTTGTGCAGGGTGACCGGGCGGCCGTTCTCATTGTGGCCGTTAAGGTCGCTGTGAAGTCGGACCACCGGCCGCAGGCGGATGTCGAAACCGAGTCGCTGGCCCGCCCGCCATGTCGAGGGTGGGCGAGGGATCGAGCGCAACCGGTCCGGCCGGATTACCGTCTCCTGTCCGGGCGTCAGAGTTGTGCCCGCGGTCTCACGCAGGGTCGGCGCATCCACGGCGGCATAGGCGTAGAGCGTCGCAGCCTCCGCGCGCGGTGCAACCATCAGGCGGAATGGCTGCAAGACCGCCGGGCCAAACACCTCGCCCAAAAGGTGATGCAGCACCATCCCTTCATCGAAGGGTCCGCCGAAATCGCGCTCGCCTGCCCACAGATGCAGCGCACGCAGCGCTATTGGCAGTTCGATCAGATGCAGGCTCACGCGAGTTCTCCCTCGCTTACCCGGCGGCCGCCGGCGTGAAGACCGGTCCGCCAGTTGCGGCGGTCAGTGATGTCGATGACCGTGCCGCCGCCCTCCTCCGCCGGCCAGAGCGCCCGGCCGACCAGTCCAAGTGCCCCGAGGGCGGTCCGAACGTCTGTGCCCTCCACCCAGCCAGCAACGAGGCGGCCCGACGGCAGGCAGGGCTTGCGGCCAATGAAGAGCGGTCGCGCCGGCCTGTCGAGCGCATCTGCAACAGCCTCCATAACCGGTCCCGCTGGTGCACCGAGCAGCCGCACCACAACGCGGCAATCGTGATCGGCGAGATAGTCCCGGCGGCGACGATGCGGGGAAGCGTAGGTGGCGCCGGCTCTTTCATCCGGTCGCCCCCACGTTGTCCAGCCACGGTCGTTTGCCTCAAGCTTGGCGTTCTGAGTGTCCGTCAGCAGTTCGCCCTGCCGCACGATCAGTGCCCCGAATACCAGCCTGTCCTGCAGGGCCTGATGATCGGCCCATGCCTCGCGCCGCAATCCGAGCGCATTGGCAAACAGGCCGGTCAGCGCGGATGCGGAGGGGAAGTCGCGCGTGGGCCCGATATGGTCGATGGCCACATCGCCAAACGCGACCAGCGGCGCTGTCAGACGCAGATGCAGCCAGCGCAGCGTCATGCCACGGCATCCGCATGTTGCCGCGGCAGGCTGCCCGCAAAGGCGGCGAGATCGGCCAGCGAGCCACGCGCCGCGCCGGGAACCCCGGTGCCGGCCAGCGAAAGAAAGTGCCGCGTCTCGTCGGTCGCATAAGCGGCATCCAGGTCCGCCAGGTGGCCGACAAGCCGCTCGACAGCGATACCGGTATCGGCGGCGCACGGTTTGCGGAAGGCTTCGGCCAGAGAGCGGGGCTGGCGGTCGCCGGCTTCGACAAGCAGGAAGGATGCCCGCGAATAGGGGGCCGTGGAGCCAAGCTTCGCGCCGGGCGAGACTTCAGCGATCAGATAGAGGAGATTGTACAGCACCGTCCCTGCAAGCGGCGCATCGCCGCCGAGATTTCCGATGAGACCCGGAATATCGACTACAACATAGCCGTAGAACAGCCCGGAGGTCAGTTCCGTCTCCTGAATGGTGTCGGCGCCGGTCTCCTCATCGCGGGCGAGATCGTCTGCGGCGATGAAATAATCGCTCTCTGCCTCTTCCGCATGAACCGTGAAAGCATGCGCGACATGCACCGGCGCATCGATATTTGCGCGCGGGTCGGACGTAACCATGCGGCCAAACAAGGCTGCGGTGAGGCCGCCGGGCAGCTTCGCTCCTTCGCTCAGGGCCTTCAGATTGGCTTTATGGGTCTTGAGCCATTCCTTGGCGGCTTCCTGCGCTGCCTTCGCGTCCCCTGCGGCGACGGCAACCAGCTGTTTGGCCTCGGCCGCGAGATAGGTGATCTCCGCCTCGCCCAGCAGTAACGTCTGGCGGGACTTTTTGTCGCCGCCCTTTTCACCATAGACCGCGACAAGCAAGGCTTCGCGGATCGGTTTAAGCACGGCAGCATCGATGCCATCCGCCCAGCCCGCCAGCACCTTTCGGTCAACGATCTCGCGGGACCGGAATGCTGCGTTCGCCCCCTCGATATTACTGAGTGCGTGAGGATCCTCAGCCAGTCGCCAGTGGCGCTTGAGACACTGCGAACTGATGCGCGTGCGCAGGAAGCCGCCGTAGGGCAATCGCTTGGCGAGGCCGGCATCGTCGCGGTTGAGAAGAGCAGCGGTATAGGGAGCGAGAAAATGAATCTGCAGGAAGCGGGGTTCAGGCATCTTCGACCTCCCGGGTCGGGGTTCTGTCAAATCGGGCATAATAGTCGCGGGCAAGCCCGTTGCCGTCCCGGCCCATGACGGTGCGGGCAAGACTGATGACATCAAGCCGCGGCTGGCGGCGGGCCACCATGCGGATCGCGCGCTCCAGTGTTTCCAGACGCGCCTCGCCGCGGCTGGCGATCAGGCGCGCGAGGCGCGGCTCGGAAAAGACCGGCTGGCTGGTTGCCCGCAGATCAAGGCTCGCGTCGCCGCCGTCCGCCAGAACCGCCCCGAGGGGACGGCCACTCTGGTGCACGGATGCCGTGGCGCTGGCAGGCGTGAGCAACGCCACAATGCGTGTGAAGCAGAGCCACCGGGCTTCCTCACGCAGCGGGATGCCCAGCCGGGAAACCTGACGCCAGAACACCGGCGCGCCCCGCTCATCCATCCGCCGTGCTTCGGCCTTTTCGCCGGCATCCGCAGCGCCGAGTGCGGCGGCAATGCTCAGGGCGTATCGGGCAAGTTCGTCGCCGTCTTCAGGCATCGGTTTCCTCCGGTTGCTTGAATGTCTCCATTGCCCTGTTGAGCCGCCATTCCAGTTGCCCGGCGCCACGCACCTCGGCGCGCGGCCGCATCAGGCTGGCGCAGGGAATCGCGGGGCGGGCAGCACGGAACTCCTGTCGGGCAATGACTGCCAGTTGCTGCAGAAATGCCAGACGCCGCTCACCAAGGCCGGCGTGCGTCTTCGTTTCCACCCGCGTCCAGAGTTCGGGGAAGAACAGGCGGTCCGCCGCGCGGCGCAGAGCGGCCCGCGCGGGCTGGGTGCGCTCGTAGTGCGGCTTGGCCACCTTATTTCTGTCGCCGCCGGCGGCCACCAGCGCCAGGCCATCGCGCAGGGCCTGATCGATGGCTGCAATGTCCTTCAGCAGCCCGTCGGCTACGGCCACCGACTGCGTACCCAGAAACTGCGCCACGACCGCCTTCGGTATGGGTACGACGCGCGAGCGGAAGCCATCCGTCTTGGAATTGCCCCGCGCGAAAGCTTCGGCAACGAGAAGCATCGGCGTGGTGTCTTCACCGGGCGCAGGTCGCGCCAGCGCCGGCACCTGCCACTCCCGCTTGTCACCCTTGAAGAGCAACGACACCAGCATTTCGTGGGTCCAGTCCCGCTCGCCCAGCGTCAGCGCCTTGCCCTCGGCAATGTGAATGGGTGCCCATGGATCGCCCGTATTGCCTTTCGCTTCCTTCGCGGCGATGCGCGCCGTCTTGGAAGTGCTGCGCAGGGCCACAATCCTGCCGCCGCTCTCGGTGAGGCGGATGCGCCGACAGACCTCGATGAACTGCGGATCGAGACCTTCAAGGGCGAGCGCGCGACCTTCCGGCCACGGCTCAAGCCACAGCAGCGCCTTGCCACAAAGGCCGGTGCGGGTTCCAAGAAGACGGCGGACATCCCGCTGCCACCAGAGCGATGGATCGACGTCGGCCGAACCCGGCCGCGCCGGCGCAAGTCCGATCAGCACCCGGGAGGACGAGCCGCCGTTCATGCGGGCGATGCCATAATTTCCCGCTCCGCCAAAGCCCTCCATGGTCTGCAGGCTGATGAGCGCGAAAAACCAGTCCTGCGGTGCGGCCTCGCGAGCAATCTCGCGCTTCAGATCGTGGTTGCGCGATGTGATAACCATATCAAGGGCGTCGGGCGTGGCGACATCCGACCACTTCAGCCCGCCGGGGTCTGGCGGCTGAAGAAAGGCCGGCTGCCTGCCATCTGCGACGAGCAGATGCCAGGGCTCATCCGCCGGAAAATCGACTGTCAGACCACGCAGCAGGGTGCGCCAGCCTTCCTCGTCCTCGGGAAGCACCCGCGCGCCGGCGCCATCGAGCGCCAGAACGGCAAGCTGAACCAGAAACATGTGCAGGGCCGGCCGCTGGTGCGGCCGAAGCGCAGGGAAAGTCGTGACCTTCCCCCGCGCCATGTCTGCAAGCAAACCCGGCAGGCTGTGCCAGCCGTTGTCTGTTTCTATCAGCGGAGAAAAAAGTATATTATGTATCATTTCCCTTTTTCTCCAAACAACAATAGATTTATATTTTTGTTATCAGGTAAATAACCGCACAGGAGCATTGTCTGAAAGAACTGCATTCGCCCCGACGCTGGTCATATTACCAAGCCAATGAACCCGATCCATCACCCTAAGTCAGCTCCGATATTAGAGAACTATTTTATCAACTTATCAGGGAAAATTATTGTGCGACAATTTTTCGCTGTTTCGCTGAATGTCAAGGCCGACTGAGCCCCACTGCCCCATAGGTCATTGTCTTGTCGCCCGCCGTCAGCCGCAGCAGCGCCGCTGCTTCCACGACTTCGACCGGCTCGTCACCGGTCAGCCCTCGTGACCAGCGCGCGGGCAAGGCAAGCGTCGAGATCGCCTCGCCGAAAGGGCCGATGGTGCCATCCGGCAGGTTCAGAATGACACCCTCCTCGCCGAGCCGCGTGCGGAGCTTCTCGTCGTCAGGAAAGCAGGTCAGCGGCTGATTACGGTCGAGAATGGCAAGGCCGGCCGTGCTGCGATCGGCCAGCCGCTTGCCCGTGATCGCCTGGCGATAGTCTTGCCAGCCCCGTACACCGGCAATGCGGTCCAGTGCTTCCGGGTGGGTCGCCGCTTCCACCAGCGCCCGGTTCATCGCCGGAATATGCCACTCCGGCCGGGTTTCGATCTCGGCCAGCGTGGCCGCGAGGCCGGGCACATCGAGATAGATGCCGGTGAGGGTTGCTCCATCCCTATAGGCACCGAGTCCGTTTTCAGCTTTCTGCGTGAGCGTACCGAGATCGCCCGGCGGCGTAAGCACTACCACCCGCGCGGTTTCGAAGCCGGCCGGGCGCGAACGCTGATGGCGATGCAGGCGGCCAATGCGCTGCAGCAGCACATCCATCGGGCACAGATCGGTAATGAGAAAATCCGCGCAGAGATCGAGCGATTGTTCGAGCGTCTGGGTGCCAACCACTATACGCCCGCCTTTCGGGCTGTCCTTGCCGATGGCCGCCTCCACGGCAGCATCGAGCAGTCTGCGGTCCTCCGCGGCAAACCGGCCGTGATGCAGGGTCGGAATGCCGTTAACCGTCAACAGAAGGTCCGGTGCGGCGGCGAGGCAGGCGACAAATGTCTCCTGTGCGCGGGCGACGGTGTTACGGATGACCAGCACCCGTGCGCCCCGCCGCGCAGCGTCTATGGCGTGCCGGGCAGCATCTTCACCCGACCAGCCTGGAGCAGCCGAGATCTGCACTTTCTTGCCGGCACCGGCATCGGCCGTCACGCTCTGTATACCCGCGCCTGTCCAGACGGCTGGATAAGGCAGGGCTGCATCTTCTGCAAGCGAGCCAACCGAAGTGCCAAACCACCTGCTGCGAGCTGTCGCCCCCAGTGTTGCCGACATCAGCATGACATGACCGCCAAGCCGGAGATGGGCGTGCGCCATCGCCGCCTGCACTTCCGTCATATAGGCGTCGGATGCGTGGACCTCATCAATCACAAGCAGTGCCCGGCTCAGCGCCGCACCGCGCAGGTGCGCGTATTTCACCTGCAATCCGCCCAGTGCCATCTGATCGACCGTGCCCACAGCCACCTGCGCCGCCAGAAAGCGGGCGGCATGCTCCGCTGCCCAACGGGCCGGCCGCTGTTCGCCATCATCCCATAACATGGAGAAATCCGGCAGGCGCAGACCGTGCGCCTCGCCGGCCATCACCTGCCCCGGTATCGCCAGCACGGTTTCAGGCGGAGCGACAAGCATTCGCTGCAGCGCCTCATTGATGCGGCGCTGCAACTGTCGTGCAGCCGCGCGCGTGGGCACTGCGAAATAGAGGGCATCCACCTCACCAGCCACCAGCAGAACGGCAAATCGCCAGAGCGCGGCCTCGGTCTTGCCGGCGCCGGTTTCCGCCTCCAGCAGAATGAGAGATTCATGCGGAGACAGGTGCCCCACCGCACTCTGCGCCGGCCGCGGTCCGGCGTGATCCGAGATCAGGCTCCACGCCGGCTCACCACGCAGAGCGAGACAATCCGCAGACAGGCCGATTTCCAGGACCCGATGGTCGGCACGCGCCCGGGCCGTTTTCCAATAATCGCGCCGGAACTCGGCTTCAAAGGGGAACGCGCGGCGATCCGACCCGATCCAGTCAGCTAGTGTAAGTATGCCGCAGAAGAAATGAACGAGTTGCGGAGAGGCCGGGGGCGGATGGGCTGTGCTGATTTCCGGAAACCAGTCGAGTAGGGCTTGGCCCATCAAAGCCTCTTCCGCCTTCCAGTCATATGCCCTTCCCCTCAGTTTGAAAAATGCACTTGCGGCGCCATTTTCCGGCTCCGCCACGGGGCGCCCATGATGAGAGAACAGCGCAAAAAGCCATGTCTCAATCTCTGGCCATCTCGCGAGATGAACGATCGCGCCGCCCAGAGAACCGGGGGTAAGCTCGCGCTTCCACAGCCAGCCGCATTCCAAATGCCCCCGCAATTGAATGCCATGCGGCTGCGGCCAGCCCTTTGCCTGAAATCCGGGGGCGAGCTTGCCAATGTCGTGCAGGAAGACGATTGCTGCTAGACACTGTACCTCACTATCTTTGAGCAGACGGCCAATTGCCGCGTCAGCCCGTCGTCGGAAGATAGGATGTCTTATGATCTCCGTAAAAACTGCCGCAACGTCTGCAGAGTGGTGAGCAAGATGATGAAATTCACCATCATCAAAAGAGAACTTACCCCAAGCATTATTATATATATTCATTATTATCAGACCCTGCTGACAAATAGGATTTCTCTCCGGGCCGAGTCGTGATTCAACGTCGCTTTCGGAGGGCGGTGGCATTGATACGAAACCTGATGAGCGAAGAGGAATGGGCATTCTTCGAGCCGTTCGTGACGAGGCAAGGCCCATACAGCGGCCGGCGACATCAGGACCATCGGCGCGTGCCCGACGGCGTCTTCCGAATCGCCCGCACCGGCGCCCAATGGTGCGACCTGCCCGAATTCTTTGAGGTGGTCCCGTCGGGCTGGACAGATTGGCGGCCTTCGTAAGCTTGGGCCTG
>DAIPYB010000101.1:0-8146 GCA_036782955.1 Pseudoxanthobacter sp.
CGACGTGGAAATGGCCCTGCCTGTTCGCCCGCCAGCAGGGGGCGGAGGTGATCGAAATTCCGATCTACGATCCGGCGACGCACTACAAGCTGACGCCGGAGGCGCTGGAACAGGCGGTGGATGAGCGCACGGCGGTCATCTACATCGTGGATCCCAACAATCCGCTCGGCATCTGCTACACGGCGGCGGAGATCGCCGCTTTCTCGGCCATTGCCCGCCGCTGCGGCGCGCTGCTCGTGCAGGATTGCACCTACCGCGATTTCGCCGCCGACCCTTATCCGGCCCTTGCGGTTTCCACCGAGAACACCGTGATGTCCATGAGCTTCTCCAAGTGGCTCGGCCTTGCGGGCCTGCGGGTGGGAGCATTCGTTGCGGCGCCGGAGCTGGCGGCGGAAATCGCCGGCTGGTCCACGGGCGTGCTTGGCGGCAGCGTCATCGCCCAGCGCGCGGCGATGGCCGGCCTTGCCGTCAAGCCGGGCTGGATGGAAACCGTGCGGGCAATCAACACCGCCAATCAGGTGCTGATCCGGCAAGCCTGCGAGGCACAGGGCTTCGTGCTGCCGGTCTGGCCGTCCCACGGCAATTTCCTCGTGATCGAAACGGTTCAGGCCGGCATCCGGCCGGAGGCACTGGTGGCGGCCGCCAAGCGGCACGGCATCATGATCCGTCAGGGCACCTATCACACCGAACGCTTCGGCGACCGCTTCATCAAGGTCAGCACATCGGTGCCGCCGGAATGGGCTGCCACGTTCTGCGAAAAGCTGCCCGCGCTCGTCGCCGAGGCCCGCACGCTCAACGATGTCGAGGCCCAGTTCTAGCACCCGCTTCGCTGGCCGGGCCGAAGCAGGCCCGGCCGGTTCCATTTTTCCGAAGAGGACCGGCCGCTGCGCCGGTGCGAAACGGCATCAGGACGAACCCCCATGCGCATTCAGACCCGCGACGGCATCCAGCTTCATGTCGAGGAGGCCGGCAGCGGACTGCCGGTACTCTTCATCCATGAATTCGGCGGCAACCATGCCAGCTGGGAGCCGCAGATGCGGTTCTTCGCCCGCCGCTATCGCTGCATCACCTATGCCGCGCGCGGCTATCCGCCATCGGACGTGCCTGCCGATGTCGAGGCCTATTCCCAGAAAATCGCAGTCGAAGATGCCATCGACGTGCTCGACGCGCTCGGCATCGCGAAAGCCCACATCGTCGGCCTCTCAATGGGCGGCTTCGCCACCGTCCATTTCGGCCTGATGGCGCCAGAGCGAGCGCTGTCGCTGACGGTCGCCGGGGCCGGTTATGGCTGCGAGAAGGAATTCGAGGATTATTTCCGCGCCGTCTCCCTTGAGGTCGCAGACAATTTCGAGCGGAAGGGCGCGAAGGAGTTCTCCAGGATCTATGCCCTCGGTGCCAGCAGGGTGCAGTTCCAGAACAAGGATCCGCGCGGCTGGCAGGAATTCGCCACCCGCCTCGCCACCCATTCCGATCTCGGTGCCGCGCTGACGATGCGCGGCGTGCAGGCGCGGCGGCCGTCGTTCTACGACCTTGAGGACGGGCTGAAGGCCATGGAAGTCCCGACGCTGGTGGTGGTCGGCGACGAGGACGACCATTGCCTGCTGCCGGGCATCTTCCTGAAGAAGACCCTTCCGGCCTGCGGCCTGTCGGTGTTTCCCAAGACCGGGCACACCCTGAACCTCGAAGAACCGGCGGCCTTCAATGCCCTGCTGGCGGAGTTCTTTGCGCAGGTCGAGGCCGGACGTTGGGAAAAGCGCGATCCCCGCGCCCTGCCCGGCCAGATCATGCGCACGAAGTAACCGCGCCGCCGCGTCCTGCCCGCAACCGAACGGAAGCCGCCCGATGAACCCCCTGCCCGCGCCCGCCATCGACCCGGACCGCCTGTGGCACCGCCTGATGCGCCTTGGCGAGATCGGCGCCACGCCGGATGGCGGCGTGGACAGGCAGGCCCTGACCGATGGCGAGGCACGGGCATGGCGGCAGGTGATCGGCTGGGGGCGCGAGGCCGGCCTTTCCGCCGGCGCCGACGAGGTCGCGAACCTGTTCCTGACGCTGCCGGGCCGCGACCGCTCGCTGCCGCCGGTCATGGCCGGCAGCCACCTCGACACCCAGCCGACCGGCGGCCGCTTCGACGGCGCCTTCGGCGTCATGGCGGCGCTGGAAGCGGTGACCGCGCTGGCACAGGCCGGCTGCGCGCCGGAGCGCGACATCATCGTGGCGGCATGGATGAACGAGGAAGGCAGCCGCTTTGCACCGGGCATGATGGGATCGGAAGTCTTCGCCGGCGTGCGCAGCCTCGCCGCTGTGCGCGCAACGCGGGACAGCGCCGGCATTGCCGCCGGGGCGGAAATCGACCGCCTGCTGGCCGCCTTTCCCGACCTGCCCCGCCGCCCGGCCGGCTTCGCGCTCGCCGCCTATATCGAGCCGCACATCGAGCAGAACGTGCTGCTGGAGGAGGGCGGGCAGACGATCGGCATCGTGACCGGCATTCAGGGCAAGAAGACCTTCGAAATCGAGATCGCTGGCGAGAAGGGCCATGCCGGCACGCTGCCGATGGCGGCCCGCCGCGACGCCCTCGCCGCCTTTGCCCGCATGGCGGCCGGGATGTATGGGCGGATCGGGAGCGCCGATGCCGACGTGCGCTTCACCATCGGGCGGATCGAAATGCTGCCCAACGCGCCGTCCGTCGTTCCGGACAGCGTCGTGTTTCGCATCGACCTGCGCCACCCGGATAACGACCGTCTGGAAGATCTCGGCCGGCAGGTGGGCGAGATTGCCGCCGCCCTCGCCGCCCCGTGCACGGCGCGGGTGACGCCGCTCGTCTCCGCGCCCTCCAACGGCTTCGACACGGACCTTCGCGCGCGGATCGCGGCTGCAGCCCGGGCGCACGACTATCCGGCCGCCCCGGTGCTGTCCTATGCCGGCCACGATGCCCGCCACCTCGCCGGACTGGCCCCGAGCGCGATGATCTTTATTCCCTGCCGGGGCGGCATCAGCCACGCGGCTGAAGAGTGGGCCGCGCCGGCGCATGTCGCCGCCGGCGCGCAGGTGCTGTGCGATGTGCTCGCCGCTTGCAGCGGTGCCCGGCCGCCGCCTCAGATCAGCCCGTGATTGGGCGGACGGCGGCCGTTCAGGATGAAATTGCCGATGTGGTAATATTTCCACCGGTTCGGGTCGTGCAGCGTGTGGGTGCGTGCGTTGCGCCAGTGACGGTCGAGACCCGAGCGCCGGTCGGCCGCGCGTGAGCCCGACAGCGAGAACACCTCGGTAGCAATTTCCACGGCGGCGTCGCCAGCCAGCGCCTTGGCACCGGCAACCGCCAGCGAAGCCGCGGCGGCCGTGTGCTCGTTGACATTGGGAACCGCCTCGTCAAGCACCCCGGCCGCCCGGGCGAGCAGCGCCTCCGCCGCGTCGAGCCGCACGCCAAGCTGACCGAACCGGGTGACGATGTAGGGCTCGTCGGCATTGCGCTCCAGACCGCTCTCGAACCAAGGCCGCGATTTCTCCGCGACGAAGGCCGCCCCGTCTTCCAGCGCCGCGCGGGCGATGCCGACATCGATAGCAGCGTGGATGAGCTGGCCGAAGGCGCCGAATACCTGCGGAACGCCATAGCGACGGCCGTGATAGACCACCCGGTCTTCCTGTACCGCCACGTTCTCAAATACGGTGGTGCCGCTCACCGTCGCCCGCTGGCCGATGGCGAACCAGTCTTCGTCACTGGCACTCACGCCCCCGGCGTGCCTGTCCACATAGACGACGACGAGTTCGTCGTCGTCGTTCAGCGCAAAGACAGGAATGAACTGCGCGCTGAAGGCACCGGTGGTGTAATATTTCGTGCCGTTGAGACGATACGATCCGTCCGCCTGTCGCGTCAGGCGGGTGGTCAGATCGAAGACGTTCTTGCTGTGACGCTCCGACAGGGCATTACCGAACCGGGCGCCCTGCAGAATGTGGCGATAGAAGAATGTCTTCTGGTCGTGCGTGCCGTCGAGGGTCAGAACCTCCACGAACACGAAATGGTTCTGCGGAAGCTGGGCAATGGCGGAATCCCCGCGCGCCAGCAGGCGGAACACTTCGGCCAGCGTCGCATTGGAAACCGCCGCGCCGCCATAAGCCCGCGGCACGGTGATGCCCAGAAGCCCGGTTTCCGCCAGGCGACGGATGGCATCAAACGGCACGGTACCGGCGCTGTCGCGTTCGGCCGCACCGGCCTGCAACTCCGTGGCAAAGGCGCGGGCAACCGCCACGGCTTCCTCGTCGCTGCGGATCACCGGGGGCGGCGTACCCGCACCTGTGACGATGGCGTCGGACGTGCGTGCCGCGGTGGGAGCGGATGCAAGTATCTCAGACATGAAAAGCTGCCTTTCGCGTCACGCCACCGCCCCGGCCCGGGCGGCATAGAGCGCACGCACGCGCGGGATGATCTGTTCGGCGAAACGCTGCTGCTCACGCTCGAACGGCTGGAACTGCAGCATGAACAGGTCGATGCCGAGATCGTGGAAGGCGGCGATGCGCTCCGTCACCTGCTCGTAGCTGCCCACCAGTCCGGCGGCGGTGCCGCCGTTGGTGCCGATGTGCGGGTTCTTCCGGAAAGTCTCGAACATGGTCGCCTTGGTGTCGGCGCTGGCATAAAGCTCGGCGAAACCGGCCGCGTCCGCCTTGGCGATCTCCCATGCGCGGTCGAGTTCGTCGAGCGCCTCGGCCTCGCTCTCGCGGGCGATGACATAGGCCGCCAGCCCGAAGCGCAGCGCCGGGGCCCCGGCCGGACGCCGCCGCTTCGTATCCTCGATAAGCGCGGCGACATCGGCAATCGGCTGGCCGTTGATGAAATAGGTGTCGGCCTGCCGGGCGGCGAGTTCGCGCGCCGGCTCCGACTCCCCGCCGACATAGATCGCCGGCCGGTCGCGGAAGGCCGATTTCGGCCGCAGCTGAATGCCGTCGATGTTGAAATAGCGCCCCTTGGCCACCGTGTTGCGGCCCTCCAGAAGCGAGGTCGTCGCCGCCAGCCATTCCGCGCCATAGGCATAGCGCTCGTCGTGCTCATAGAACGGCAGGCCGGAGCGCTCCGCCTCCGGGCGGAACCAGCCGTTGACGACGTTGATGGAGAACCGCCCGCCGCTGATTTCCTCGATGCCGAGGGCCTGCTTGGCCAGCACCACAGGATGGTTGAGAAAAGGCTTGATGGCCGCGATCAGCTCGATCTTCGAGGTGATCGCGGCAAGGGCGGCGGCGGTAGCCCATGCTTCCAGATAGCCGTATTCGGCCCCGGTCGGGTTGATGGTGTGCTGGGCGATGAGGGTTGCCTCATAGCCCTGCCGCTCGGCCGCCACGATCTGCCGCTTCACCCGCTCCCAGGAGGCATCGAACGGGTCTTCGGGGTGGTGGAACGAGGCCCACGCGCCCGGCACCAGCGCCCACACGCCGAAACGGGGGCCGTGGCGGGTTTGATCCGGTTTCACAACGCTCATTTTTCCGGCTCCCCTGACAATCAGCTGTAAAAGGTCGGCAGCGGCGCCTGCCCCTTGAGGAAATAGGCCCCGACCTCGCGGGCCTTGTAGGCCACCGGGTCATGGAGAGTGTGGGTGCGCACATCGCGCCAGAAGCGATCCAGGCCGAAGTGACGCGCGGTGGAGCGGGCGCCGGTCAGCTCGAAGATCGTGCCCGTCACCTCAAGCGCGGTACGCGTGGCATGAAGCTTGGCCTTGTAGGCATCGACGGCCGCCGCGGCACGCTCGTCCGCCGTCAGGTCGTCGCCGCGCTCAAGGGCGGCCTCCAGCGACGCAGAGGCCTGTCCGGCCAGCGCCAGCGACGCTTCCAGAGCCGCGACCAGTTCGCCGTAGCGCGCCTGCACATGCGGGTCGTCCACTGCGGCTTCCACGCCGGACAGGAACCACGGCCGGCTCTGGGTACGGGTGTACTCCGCCGCCTCCTCGAGCGCGCCCTGCGCGATGCCGAGATAGAGATGGGTGAAGCCGTTCTGGATCAGGGGCGTCAATAGGTTGGCCCGCGGCGACAGCGCGGCGGGGTCCTGCGGGCCGGGGCCGACGATCTCGTCGGCAAACACCTCCACGTTGTCGAAGTCCACCGTGCCGCTGGCGCTCTGGCGCAGGCCGACGAAATCGAAATCGTCATTGGGGCGGAGCCCGCGCCGCTCGCGCGGGATGATGGCGAACACGAGCAGCCCGCCGGTGAAGAAGGCCAGCAGGATGCGATCGGCGACGAGCGCACCGGTGGAGAAAGTCTTGCGGCCGTTCAGAACGTAGCCGCCCGCGGTTTCCCTGACGTCGAGCGCGGGGTCGAGCGGGTTGACGGAATCGCCCACGAACCAGCCATGGGCCGCCACGCCAGCCTCGAACCGATCGCCCTCGGCGGCACTGCCGACCACGCGCGGGGTGATGCTGTTGAGATAGTGATATCCCAGAAGCTGGCCAACGGACCCGTTGGCCCGGGCCACGGTGCGCGCCACCCGAACCGCATCCGCCCAGCGGCCGCCAAGGCCGCCGGCACTGACCGGGGCCAGAAGGCGCAGCAGGCCGGCACGGCGGATGAGGTCGATTTCGGCGAACGGCGCCGTGCCGGCGGCCTCGCTGGCAGCGGCCGTGCGCGCCAGCACGGCCGAAACGGCCTCGGCGGCGGCAAAGGCGCTGGCGATATCGCGTGCCTCCGGCACGACGGTTTCCTGATAAGTCATGAGGGCACCTTTTCGGCAGGAAGGGACAGGGCGGAAGGAAGGGACGGGGTTGCCTGCGCGGCACCGAGCGGACCGGGCTCCACCCATTCGTCGCGGTGGGGCTGGCGCGGGAGGAAGCCGTTTCGGGCGAGCCAGGCCGTCTGGCGATCGAGCAGATCGAGGCTTGCGGAAGACAGCGACGGTGCGAGCCGGCCGAAGATGTCCGGTCCGTAGGCAGCCGGCACGAGGTCTTCGGCAAGGCCGGTCTCGGCGGCAACGATCCGCGTGGCCGCTTCCGGATGGGACGTCGCCCATGCCGCGGCCTTCAGCGAGGCCGCGAGGACCGCCTCCACCACATCCGGCCGGCGCTGCAGAAATGCGCCATCGACGGTGAAGGCCAGCAGGGTGGAGTTGTTGAGCGTGGCCAGCGGCGGCCCGTCGGCAAGCAGTTCCGCAACCGTGCGGGCACCGAGGAAAGGCACCAGATCGGCGCCGAGCGAGCCGGGAACGAAGATGGCGTCGACGGTGCCGCGGATGAGCGCGAAGGCCTCCTCGCGCTGCAGCCCGCGCATCAGCGCGGCCGACCACAGCGATCCGCGCGCATCGGTTTCCTGCGGTGTCTCGCCGATGAAGGTGCGGGTGACCGGAACCTCCACCAGTTCCACATCGCCCAGCCCCAGCCCCGCCAGCGCCAGAACCGCCTCATAACCGCGCAGGATCGTCGCGCGCCAGAAATCCACCGGATCGTTCGGCCGCACGGGGAGCGACAGCCGGCGCCCCTTCAGGTCTGCCGGGGTGCGGATGGCGCTGTCCGGCAACGTCACAAGGCGCTGCACCTCCGGCGTGAACGTCAGGCCGATCAGGCGCACATCACGTCCTTCCGCCCGCGACCACAGCGGCGGAATGTGGCCGCCGTGACGGAACGAAGCGGCCTGCGTCTGGGTGAAATGGGCCGTGCGCACCGCCGGGTCGCGCGAGGCCAGCAGCGAGCGGGCGGAGGTGCCGAGCGGCTCCAGCGCCGCATCCAGCAAGCCGGTCCGTACCGCAATGGAAAACGCGGTCGGCACCGGGCACCGGGTGTACCAGATCGTTTCAGCCGCCATTGCTTCCTGCCTCGCCCATCGATCGCCCACCGCCCCCGCACCGGCCCTGTCGGGCGACGGTCAGGGCAGCCGGCGGAAGCCTTATGATCGGGGCGGGCAGTCCATGGCGCAAATATATTTTTCTTTTTGAAAGTTCAAAAATTTCTTTTCGAACCCTCTCTCTCTAAATCATCCAGAGAATCAGCCGCGATATAAATTATTCTTCCAGTTTCCATAATTTATTGTCGTTTCACAACCCGAAAATATCCTTCCATCATGTACTCAAATGCGCCTTCAAGGCAATTTATTTAAAATTTCATTTTTCAGATTGCCTCACAATTTCAGAAAACAATCCTCCGATAGCGCGCAGAATGACAACGCAGATGCTGCGTTT
>DAIPYB010000102.1:0-7933 GCA_036782955.1 Pseudoxanthobacter sp.
ACTGGCCGGCGATGCGGCCGACCTTCACCACCGGCTGGGCGGCGGCATAGGTCAGCACCACCGCCATCTGCAGGAAGACGCGGAAGAAGTCGCGGATGTTGTCGGCGTGGTGCTCGGCAAAGGATTCTGCGCAGTCGCCGCCCTGCAGCAGGAAGCCCTCGCCGTTGGCCACGCCCGCAAGAGCGCGCTTCAGCTTGCGCGCCTCGCCGGCGAACACCAGCGGCGGATAGCTGGCAATCCGCGCTTCCACCGCGGCGAGCGCCTGCGGATCGGGATATTCCGGCACCTGCACGATCGGCCTGGACCGCCACGACGTAGCGGACCATCCGGCAGCCGCACCTGAGCGGGCTGCATCACGAGGGGCACGCGCCGCATCCGCCGGCGCGAAAACGGGCGCCGACGACGACCACGTCTCTTTCATGACACTTCACCTTAGCCTTCCGCACGCCACCGGCCCTTTCCGGAAAAGGCGTGGCGGTCTGCGCGCTTATACACAGCCTTGCGCGCCAAGGCCACCACCCTGCGGCGCAGGGGCGGTTTTACCGATAAGAAACACGCCGCCGGTGTTTTCGAAAGATCGTGATCGGGGGGACGGGTTTCAATGGGCGGCCAGAACCGGCGCGAACAGCGGCGCGAGCTGGGCGGCGCCAAGGCGCGACAGGTGATCATCGTCGAAATAGAGCGGCTTGCCGTCCTTTTCGATCCGGCAGGTCTTTTCCGCGCACAGGATGCTGGCGGGGTCCAGCAGCAGCACGCCCTGACGGGCGCCGATGGCCTCCAGCACCTGTCGCGGGAAAGCGGTGTATTCCATGAAGTCCTGCCGGCTGGCGGCAACTCTCACAGGCCCACCCGTCAGCGCCGCACGCGCCAGCGCCTCTGGCACGGGATTGCGCGCCTCGGGGATCGACAACACGATCACCACTTTCTTGCCGGCGGCCTGCAGCGCGGCCACCGTTGCGGGCATTCCCCGGGCAAACCCCTCGCGCGCCGCCAAGCGTTCCTTGCGATACCACTCCTGATGACTAAAAGCGCCAACGCGCTCCTTGTCGGCGGCGCCGAAACCGTCGAGATCGGCGTGGATCGACCAACGTGCCACCAATATCACCGTGCGGATCGACGGATTTGTTACGATGCGGGCGAAGGCGGCCTCGCGGAACGGCTTGCAGATAGTGTCGAAGCCATCCGGCACGCCGGTATAGGGCGGCAGCACGGGGCCGGCGATCACCGGTGCGCAACCGCGCATCACCATGGCTTCGCCGGTAACGCCCTCCGACGCGGCAACCTCGCTCACCATGGATACGATGGCATCGCCATGGGAATCGCCCCACAGCGCAAAAGTCGGCGCCTTGCCCGGCACGCCGATGAGGCAAGGCGAGGCCTGCAATTCGGCCGCCGTGGTGCGGATGCAGACGCTGCCGCGCGCTTCCCTGGCAACGGCTGCAATCGCCGCCACATCCTTCGGCAGGCGCTGGGGCCAGCCGTTGGTGCGCACCAGCATGAGGGCGAACGCGGCGATGGCCACTGCGCAGGCCGCGCCGGTAACGAACACTCCGCGGCGGCTGAGCAAGCCGGACTTGCCGAGAAAAGGCTGCTCCAGAAAGCGGCGCGAGAGGACCGAAACGCCGACCGAGAGCAACAACAGCAGCACGGTGTCGAGCACGCTTAGCGGCCGGTTGAGCAGATAGGACTGCGTGAGCGCCAGAATGGGCCAGTGCCAGACATAGAGCGAATAGGACAGAAGCCCAGTTGCAACCATCGGTCGCCACGACAGGAAGCGTCCGACCGCGCCAGAACCACCCTCACCACCATAGATGACCAGAGCGGCGCCAAGGCATGGCAGCAGCGCGCCCGCACCCGGCCAGATCATGCCTTCATGAAACAGCGCCATGGCCAGCACGACGGTTGCCAGCCCGAGAAAGGCCAGCAGTGCCCGGCCATGACGGTTGCGCAGCGGCGGAATCAGCCCGGTCGCCAGCACCGCACCGACCAGCAGTTCCCATGCCCGTGCCTGCGTCCAGAAGAATGCCGGCGGGCCGAACCCGACCAGCCACAGATTGAGCAGGAAGAACGCGACCGTCAGCAGGGCAATGATCGCCTTCAGCCGGCGGGGCCACCAGCGGGCGATGATGATCAGCAGCAGCGGAAAGACGATGTAGAACTGCTCCTCGATGGCCAGAGACCACAGATGCAGCAGGGGACGCGAGGTGAGCGTGGTGACGAAATAGCCATCGCCCGCCGCCAGCACATAGTTGGTGACGAACCCGGCCGCCGCGGCAAGCGTGGCGGCATAGGCGCGTATTTCCTTGGGCAGCATGACGAGGCTGGCAACCAGCGTGGTTGCGAACAGCATGGCGAACAGTGCCGGGAAAATGCGCCGGATCCGACGCTCATAGAAAGACGCCAGCGAGAACCGCCGCTCGCCGACTTCTTTCAGGATGATGGCGGTGATGAGATAGCCGGAAATGACGAAAAACACGTCCACGCCGACGAAGCCGCCCACGAACGGGCGAAAGGCCGGCTGGAAAATCGAGGCGTGGAACAACAGCACGCCGACGATCGAAATCGCCCTCAGACCATCGATGTCCGAACGATAGGATATCGAACGCCGCGGGGCGCGGGCGCTCGCCTCGTTAGTCTCTGCCATTCTCTCCGCCCCTGCGATGCCGCAATCATCGCGCGGGGCGCTCCCCCTCTTGCCGGTTCAATCAGCGCGCCGCAACATTCTCCCGGCGCCAGCGCTCCGAAGGGGTCCGCATGGTCACCAGTTCCTCGGCCGCCGTCGGATGCACCGCCATGGTGGCATCGAAGTCGGCTTTCGTGGCGCCCATCTTTATCGCGATTCCAAGTAACTGCGCCATCTCTCCGGCGTCGGGGCCGAGAATGTGGACGCCCAGCACGCGATCGGTTTCGGCATCGACCACGATTTTCATGAACGTCCGCTCCTCGCGGCCTGAAATCGTGTTCAGCATCGGACGGAAGCGGGTGCGGTAGATATCGAGCGCGGCATACTGGGCCTTCGCCGCCTCCTCGCCCAACCCGACGGTGCCAATTGCCGGCTGCGAGAAAACGGCCGTGGGCACCAGCGCATGATCGACCACCACCGCGCGGCCACCAAACTCGGTATCCGCAAAGGCATGGCCTTCGCGAATCGCGACCGGCGTGAGGTTCACGCGGTCGGTGACATCGCCGACTGCGAAAATCGACGGCACGCTGGTGCGGGAATATTCATCCACGATCACTGCGCCGCGCGGGTTTATCTGGACGCCGGCATCTTCCAGCCCGAGCCCGGAGATGTTCGGCCGGCGTCCGATGGCCGACAGGACGATATCGGTTTCGAGGCTGCGCCCATGACCGGTCGTCACCTCGAAACCGCCCTGCGTCGGCGCGATGCGCGACAGGGTATCCGACGAGACGAAATTCACGCCCTTGCGCGCCATTTCCTCGTGCAGATAGCCGCGCAGTTCGTCGTCGAACCCGCGCAAGACGCGCGGGCCGCGGTGCAGGATCGTCGTCTCGACACCCAGACCGTTGAAGATGCCGGCAAACTCCACCGCGATATAGCCAGAGCCGACGATAACGATGCGCTCCGGCAGGGTCTTGAGATCGAACACCTCGTTGGAGGAAATCGCATGTTCCCCGCCTTCCACCTCCGGGTCGGCAACCGGTGTGCCGCCGGTGGCGACGAGGATGCGCCCTGCTGTGACCTCGCGGCCCTCCGCCAGCAGGCGCACGGTGTTCGGCCCCGTCACGACAGCGCGGGTGCGCAGCAGTTCCACGCCGGCGGATTCGAGATTGCGCTCATAGATCGCGGAAAGCCGGGTGATTTCCTTGTCCTTGGCCGCAATCAGGGTCGGCCAGTCGAAGGCGACACGCTCGCTGCTCCAGCCGAAACCGACTGAATCCTCGAAAGCGTCGGCAAAACGGGAGGCATAGACGAGCAGCTTCTTGGGCACGCAACCGCGAATGACGCAGGTGCCGCCGGTGCGAAACTCCTCGGCGACAGCCACGCGGGCGCCATAGCCGGCCGCGATGCGAGCCGCGCGCACGCCGCCGGAACCGGCACCGATGACGAACAGATCATAATCGAAGGTCGCCATATCCCGCCGTCCCCGTCTTTCCAGCCACGTTGTCCGGACGGCGGAGCACGCCCCTCCGGGCATGCACCGCCGGTCCGCAAGAAGGCTCAGCCCGTCAGAGCTGATGCCCCTTCTTCTGCAGGGCAATACGCACCTGCGTCATCATCTCGGTGGCGATCTTGTCCTGCCACTGCTTCGCCGCACCGATCGACAGCGCAACGATTTCCGGCGAAAGCTGTGCCAGTTTCTTACCAACCGGCGACTGATAGAAGGCAATGATTTCCTTCAGTTCATCGGCAGAGAAACGATTGGCCCAGACTTCCTCGAGCGTGCGGTCGAGTTCGCGCCGCTGGGGGGCAAGCGAGATGGCGACTTCGTTGGTCACGGCATCGATGTCGCTGGCCAGCAGCGGATTGGAGCGCACATAGAGAGACTTGGTCTGCTCGGCGACGCGCGGCAGGATCTCATCGAAACCGGCGACCGACTGCGAGGCATCGATGGCCTGCTGAGCGAGCGCGAGAATCTCCGGCGAGAAGGTCTTCGGCGCTTCCGCCGGAGCTGCCTTGTCCTGTGCGAGGGCGGAGCCGGCCGAAAAGGCCCCGGCAAGCGCCATGAAGCAGGCGGCCGCGAGTGCGGGGCGACGGCTCGGGTGGGCGGTCATGGTGGAAGTCTCCCTGGCGGAAAACACCGGCACGCCACGCAACAGCGTGGCGCCGGCGTGTCAGTCTTTGCGAATGATGCGGACACCGGCCGAACCCGCCACATAGGCGGCGTCGGCCATGCCGAGGAAAAGGCCGTGCTCCACGACGCCGGGCACGGAGGCGAGAGCGGCAGCGAGGGGCGCGGGATCGGGAATAGTGCCGAAGGCGAGATCGACGATGAAATGACCACCATCGGTGACATAACGGCTGCCATCGCCTCCAAGGCGAACGGTGAGGCTGCCCTCAAGACCCAGCGCCCGGGTGGCCGCTGCGATCTGGCGCACTGTCACGGTGAGACCGAACGGCACCACCTCGACCGGCAGCGGGAAACGGCCAAGAACCGGCACCACCTTGGTCTCATCGGCAATCACGATGAAACGCGCCGCAGCGCTGGCCGTGATCTTCTCGCGCAGATGGGCCCCGCCGCCGCCCTTGATGAGCGACAGATCCGGGCCGATCTCATCGGCGCCGTCGATCGCCAGATCCAGTTCCGGCGTCTCGTCGAGCGTGGAAAGGGGAATGGAGAGCGAGCGCGCCAGTTCCGCCGTGCGTTCCGATGTCGGCACGCCCACCACTTCAAAGCCCTGCGCCACCAGCTCGCCCAGCCCCTTCACCAGTTCCACCGCAGTGGAACCGGTGCCAAGGCCAAGGCGCATGCCGGGCTTCACTTCCTTCAGGGCTTCCAGCGCGGCTGCGCGCTTCTGTGCCGCCGCATCGGCAATCGTCATTGTGTCATCCTCAGGCGTCGAGACCGGACATCAGCATGTATTTGGTCTCGACATATTCGTCGATGCCGTGGCGCGATCCCTCGCGGCCAAGGCCGGATTGCTTGACCCCGCCGAACGGCGCAACCTCGGTGGAAATGAGGCCGGAATTGATTCCGACCATGCCATAATCCAACCCTTCGGCCACGCGCCAGACCCGGCCGATGTCGCGGGTGTAGAAATACGCCGCCAGGCCGAATTCCGTGTCGTTGGCGGCACGGATCGCCTCTTCCTCGGTCTCGAAGCGGAACAGCGGCGCCACCGGCCCGAAAGTTTCCTCGCGCGCCACCGCCATCTCCGCAGTCACGCCGGTGAGGATCGTCGGCTCAAAGAACGTGCCGCCAAGCGCATGACGATGACCGCCGACCAGCACGCTGGCCCCCTTGGAAACCGCATCGGCAATATGGCGCTCAACCTTCTCCACGGCATCGGCGCTGATGAGCGGGCCCTGCACGACACCCTCATCGAGGCCGTTGCCGACGCGGAAGGCCGCCACGGCCTCGGCCAGCTTCCGGGCAAAGGCATCATAGACGCCGGCCTGCACATAAAGCCGGTTGGCGCAGACGCAGGTCTGGCCTGCATTGCGATATTTCGAGGCGATAGCGCCCTGAACGGCGGCGTCGAGATCGGCATCGTCGAACACGATGAACGGCGCATTGCCGCCCAGTTCCAGCCCGACCTTTTTCACCGTGGACGAAGCCTGCTTCATCAGCAGCCGACCGATCTCGGTGGAGCCGGTGAAGGTGATGGCCGCCACGTCCGGGTGCGTCGTCAGCACCGAGCCGATGGCCGCGGCCGAACCGGTCACGACGTTGAACACGCCCGCTGGCACGCCCGCCCGCAACGCCAGTTCGGCCAGCGCCAGAGCGGAAAGCGGCGTTTCTCCGGCCGGCTTGACGATGAACGTGCAGCCTGCCGCCAGAGCCGGCCCGAGCTTGCGCGTGATCATCGCCGCCGGGAAATTCCACGGCGTGATGGCGCCGACCACGCCGACCGGCTGGCGGATGCAGACGATGCGGGAATCGGCACGGAAGGTGGGAATGGTCTCGCCGTAGATGCGCTTGGCTTCCTCGGCGTAGAATTCAATGAAGGAGGCGGCATAGTCGATTTCGCCACGCGCCTCGGCCAGCGGCTTGCCCTGCTCGCTGGTCATGATGAGCGCCAGATCCTCGCGGTGGGCGATCATCAGGTCGAACAGGCGGCGCAGGATGCGCGAGCGTTCCTTGGCCAGCTTGCGCGCCCAGCCCGGCTGCGCCGCGCGCGCGGCTGCGACCGCCTGCTCCGCCTCCGCCGCGCCGAAGCGCGGCACGCGGGCCAGCACATCGCCGGTCGCCGGGTTCGTGACGGCGTCCGCCGGCTCGCCGATCCAGACGCCATTGACGAAACATTGCTGCTTCAGAAGACCGGAATCTGTCAGTCGCATGGCATTTTATCCGTCACGATCAGGACCACCGGCGCGGCGCCGGCAACCACCTGTGCAGAGCCTACCCAGCGGCGTGCTTACCATGGGAGCCTTGTCGCGGCCAAGCTGTCCGGCATTCCGCCGGCCAGCCGATTTGACGCGGTGTACCGTCCGCGAGCTGCCCGTGAGGAGCCTCACAACATGGCCGCATCAAGGCACGGGGCAGCATATGACGCACCGCCCCCCGGCCGGAGCGTTCCGGCCCGCAGGTGTGGTGCTGCCGCACCGCTTTGCCGGCAATCGGTATTTGGCAGCGCAACCACACTCAAGTCCGTGCACGAACAGGCAATTCCGCGCTTGAACTTGACAGCGCGCCAGCGCATTCCAGTATCAAGACATATATCCGTATCGCGCAGCCAGCCAGTTCAGGCAGCCCTGCGTGACGGGCCTGTCGGCCCGATTGGTTTTTTCTCTCAGGGGGAGCTTCACCCGTGCGTCCGACCCTCGTGTTCGATCTCGACGGAACCCTCGTGGAGACCGCCCCGGATCTTTCCATCAGCCTGAATCGCGTTCTTGAAAGCGAAGGCCTGCCGCCGACCAGCGAGGCGGAGGTGCGCGCGATGGTGGGGCGCGGCGGGCGCGTGCTCATCACCCGCGCTCTGGCCGCCCATGGCCTGTCCGTCACGCCGGAGCGGCTGGACAAGCTGTTCGCGCGCTTTCTCACCTTCTACGAAGAAGGCATTGATCGCACAAGCTATCCTTATCCGGGCGTCGAGGCGGCACTGGACCGCTTCGCTGAGGCTGGGTGGACGCTGGCGGTGTGCACCAACAAGCCGGAGAAGCTCTCCGTGCTGCTGCTGGAACGCCTCGGTCTGGCCGACCGCTTCGGCGCCATCGTCGGGCAGGAGACCTTCGGCGTTTCCAAGCCGGATCCCCAGCACCTGATCCGCACCATCGAGGCTGTGAACGGCAATGTCGCCAGCGCCATCA
>DAIPYB010000103.1:0-7898 GCA_036782955.1 Pseudoxanthobacter sp.
GCAGGAAGAAGCTGAAGCCGTTGGTGTTGCCCATGCCCTGAATGGCCGGCGGCGCGAGCGCAAAGACGCGGGCATCCCTGATCTTTGAAAAAGCCCCCATCGCGCGGCCGGCAATGGCCTGCGCCGTCTGGTCGGCGCGGGTGCGCTCGTCGAACGGCTTGAGCCGCACGAAGGCGAGGCCGACATTCTGCCCCTGACCGCCGAAGCCGAAGCCGGCCACCGCCATGACGCCCTCGACCGATTCCTTTTCGTCGGTCAGGAAATGCTGCGTCACCTGATCGAGCGCGCGCAGGGTGCGGTCCTGCGTGGCGCCCACGGGAAGCTGCACGCTGGTGATGAGGATGCCCTGATCTTCCGGCGGCAGGAACGACGACGGCAGGCGCGCAAACATCCAGCCCGTGACCAATGTCAGCGCCACGAACACAACGAGATAGCGCTTCGGTCGCGACAGCATGTGACGGGCGGTGCCGCCATAAAGATTGGTGCCGGAATCGAAGACGCGGTTGAACAGGCCGAACAGGCCGCGCCGGCTGCCATGGGCCTTCGGCGGCCGTAGAATGCTGGCGCACAAAGCCGGCGTCAGGATCAGCGCCACCAGCACAGACAGTGCCATGGCCGACACGATGGTGACCGAGAACTGGCGATAGATGACGCCGACCGAGCCGCCGAAGAAGGCCATCGGCACGAACACCGCCGAAAGCACCAGCGCGATGCCGACCAGCGCGCTGCTGATTTCCTTCATGGATTTCGCGGTCGCCTCGCGGGGGCCGAGGCCTTCCTCCGCCATCACGCGTTCCACGTTTTCCACCACGACGATGGCATCGTCCACCAGCAGGCCGATGGCCAGCACCATGGCGAACATGGTGAGCGTGTTGATGGAATAGCCGAATGCCTCCAGCACCGCGAAGGTACCCAGAAGCACCACCGGCACCGCCAGCGTCGGGATCAGGGTGGCGCGGATGTTCTGCAGGAACACCAGCATGACCACGAACACCAGAACGATGGCCTCGATCAGCGTGTGCACCACCTTTTCGATGGAAAGCACCACGAACGGTGTCGTGTCGTAGGGATAGACGACCTCGACGCCGGGCGGCAGCGTGGTCTTCAGCCGCTCGATGGTATCCTGCACCGCCTGCGAGGTGCTGATGGCATTGGCCCCGGTCGCCAGCGAAATGGCGAGGCCGGCGGCCGGCTTGCCGTTATAGCGCGAGGCAGTGGTGTAGCTCTCGGCACCCACCTCCACCGTGGCGACATCGTTGAGGCGAACGACGGAGCCGTCGGTCTCGCTCTTCAGGATGATGTTGCGGAACTGTTCCGGCGTCTGCAGCCGGCTGCGGGCGGTAACCGTGGCGTTGAGCTGCTGGCCCGGGCGCGACGGCAATCCGCCGAGCTGGCCGGCTGCGACCTGCGTGTTCTGCGCCTCGATGGCAGAGGAAACATCGCCCGGCATCAGCGAATATTTCGCCAGCTTGTCCGGATCCAGCCAGATGCGCATGGCATAGCCGGAGCCGAACAGCGTGGTGTCGCCAACGCCCTCCACGCGCTTCAGCGTGTCGTTCAGGGTGCTGTCCACATAATCGGCAAGATCGGTGTTGGTCATCTTCCCGTCGGTGGAAACAAAACCTACCACCATCAGGAAGCCCGACGACGCCTTGGTAACCGAAATGCCGCTCGACTGCACGATCTGCGGCAACTGCGAGGTAACGAGCTGCAGCTTGTTCTGCACCTGCATCTGCGCCACGTCCGGATCGGCGGCGCTGGTGAAGGTGAGCGTCAGATCCGACTGGCCGGTGGAGGTGGAAGTGGCCGACATGTAATCGAGATTATCGATGCCGGTCATGCCCTGCTCGATGATCTTCGTCACCGAGTTCTCGACCGTCTGTGCATCGGCGCCGGGGTAGGTGGCGCGGATCTTGACCGTCGTCGGGGCAATCTGCGGATATTGCGATATCGACAGCGACTGCAACGCCAGCACGCCGGCGAGCATGATGACGATGGCGATGACCCAGGCGAAGACTGGGCGATTGATGAAAAATGCCGACATGCCGGATTACCCGCGGTTCTGCGCGCCGGCGGCCGGCACGGCATCGCCCGCCGCGCCCGACTGCTTGCGTTCGCTGACCTCGCCGGTGTTCTCGTCGATCACGACTTCGACCGGAGACGCGAGCGCACCCACCCGCACCATCTGTCCGCCTTCCACGATCACGCGGTCGCCGTCCTCCAGCCCCGCGGAGACCACCCAGTTATTGCCGACATTGCCCTGCACGGTGATGACGCGCTGCTCCACCTTGCCGTCGGCGCCGACTACGTTCACGGTCGCCTCGCCGCGGGCATTGCGCGAAACCGCGCGCTGCGGCACCACGAAGCTGTTGGCGGCGATGCCCTCTTCCACGATGGCGCGGACATACATGCCCGGCAGCAGCAGGCGGTCGGGATTGGGGAACTCCGCCCTGAGCGCATAAGTGCCGGTGGTTTCGCTCACCTTGGCCTCGGAAAACTCCAGTCGCCCGGTGTGCGGGTAGGCCTCGCCGTTGTCGAGCAGCAGCCGCACGCTGACATTGGTGCCCGAGAGCTTCACCCGTCCCTCGCGGATCGCCTGCCGCAGGTTGAGCAGGTTGGTGGCGGACTGGGTCACGTCCACATTGATCGGATCGAGAGTGCGGATGGTGGTCAGCGCCGTGGTCTGGCTGGCGGTCACGAGGGCGCCCTCCGTCAGGGCCGACCGGTCGATGCGACCGCCGATCGGAGCCGTGATGGTGGTGTAGTCGAGATCGATGCGGGCGGTGGCTTCGTTCGCCTTGGCGGCGGCGACATCGGCGCGGGCCTGTGCCAGCGCGGCAACGGCATCGTCCAGATCCTGCCGGCTGACCGCGTTCTGCTTTGCAAGACCCTGATAGCGCTCGACCTTGGCGGCGGCGCTGGGCACTGCGGCCTCCGCCTTCTCGCGCGCGGCGACCGCGCTGTCGTAAGCCGCCTGATAGCTCGCCGGATCGATCTGGTAGAGCTTGTCGCCGGCCTTCACCTCGCCGCCTTCGGTAAAGAGGCGCTTCTGGATGATGCCGTTGACCTGCGGCCGCACTTCCGCCGTCAGCGAGGCCGTGGTGCGACCCGGCAATTCCGCCGTGATGGCGACCGATTGCGGATGCAGCGTCACGACCCCAACCTCCGGCCGCCCGGCCGAGGCCGGCGGCGTTCCGCCCGACTTCTGCTCGTTGCAGCCAGCCAGCGCCAGAGCGACACACAGCAGCGCCGCGCCGGCCAATCCCCTCTGCCGGACCGGCCAGACCTGCGAGGCACGCCGCGTACCGGGCCGGATGGTGGAAACTGCAACAGAAGGGTCAGAGAAGAAGCGCAAGGCTGTAAATCCGCTCTCGGGAAATCAGGGGGGCTCGGGAAATCGGCGCAGACGCAGCATGCGCCCTGTCCGAAACCCGCCCCGGGGCCTGGACACTGTGACGGCCGGCGGACCGGACATCGAAAGCCGGACAACTGCCGGCGGGCCGCCCGCACGAAGGCGCGACGGATGGGAGGATCATCTCCAAACGCGGCCGGCCATGGCTTCCGACGCAGTCAGGGTCATTTTTTCGCAACGCCCTTCGGTCGGGCAGCGCGCGTTGCATGTCCGCAACAGTCGTCATACCCGCCCGTGCGACCAAGACCCGGCAAAGGATGGAACCAGCGACAACAGCGTGAGACGGCAGCCGGCCCGCGTCCCGACGATATTGCGACACATTCTCATATGCAAAGGATGATACGATCATTGCGGCATTCATATGTCGAACTTGAGACCGCCACCCCTGTTCTGTTGAATGGCCGAGTAAAAAATATATATGTTCTCTACATCCGAAGCATAAATGAAACTTCGGATCGCACATCCCGCATGATTGTAAATTGAGCATCGCGTTATTTAGAAGATATCAAAAACATTCCGTTTGTGCACGCTTTTATGCCGCTCTAATGGCCGCATGAGCCGGCGGCCTCAGGAAGCCGGAATTGTGCTGAACCTGACGGAATGGGATTGCAGATGCGCAACGAGGACCAGACTTCCGGGCTGCGTGGGCTTACCTCCGGCACCGGCCTGCTGATGGCTTTCACGCTGGCGCCGTTCAGCGCCGCCGCCGAGGATGCGGCGCCTGCAAAGCCGGCCGCCTGTGACGGCGACACCGCCGCGACGGCCTCCGATTCCCTGACGTTGTCGGAAATCAGCGTGACGGGCGCTTCCCCGACTGCGGCCATCAGCAACACCAACAACGCGCCGACCGGCTTCAGCCGCCTGCCCGGCACCGTGATGGACACGCCGCAGACCATTCAGGTCGTGCCCCAGAAGATCATTCAGCAGCAGCAAGCCACCACGCTGGACCAGATTCTGCGCAACGTGCCCGGCGTCACCCTTTCCGCCGGCGAAGGCAACGGCGGCCAGTCCGGGTCGCAGTTCCGCATCCGCGGTCTTTCCGCCAAGGGCGACATCTACCGCGATGGCCTGCGCGATTTCGGCGTCTACCAGCGCGATGCCTTCGATACCGACAGCGTGGAAGTGCTGAAGGGCCCGATGGGCGATGTGTTCGGCGTCGGTGGCGCCGGCGGCATCATCAACCAGAGCTCGAAGCAGGCCTTCATCGGCACGGTCAATTCCATCGACCAGCAGATCGGCTCCGGTCCCACCTATCGCACCACCGTGGACAGCAACCTGCGCATCGACGACAAGACGGCCGTGCGCATCAACGGCCTGTACCAGAACGCCGATGTTCCGGACCGCAACAATGTGACCGCCGACCGCCTCGGCGCCTCGGTCGACCTGGGCTACGGCATCGGGCAGGAAACCGAACTGCACCTGAACTACTACTTCCTGCACAACGACGGCGTGCCGGATTTCGGCGTGCCTTTCGCGCAGGGAGCCGACGGCACCTATGCACCCCTGACCGAATATAATATCCGTGGCGTCAACCGTTCGCTTTCCTATGTCCGCTCCACGGATCAGGACATCAGCAACACCCATGTCGTGTCATCGCTGTTCAAGAAGGAGCTGGATAACGGCATCGTCATCAACAACGATACCCGCTTCGGCTACTACGACCGCGATTTCTCCGGCACCAACCCGGCCGGCATAACCTACGCCAACCTCAGCAAGCTGCTGGCGGGCCAGAACGTGGCGCTGAGCTATGGCGCCGGCGGCGGCATGACCTACCGGCAGGATGGCTACGGCATCCAGAACGTGCTGAGCGCGCAGTCTGATTTCACCACCGGCTTCCTCAAGCACCAGTTCGTCGCCGGCCTCGATACCAGCTACCAGAACGACAGCCGCTCGCTCGGCACATGGACCGGACGCTGGAACAACCAGACGGTCCTCAGCCCGCAATACGATTACCCGGATGCCTATGCCGTCTATGGCGCCACCGTGCGCGATGCCAACGCCACCGATATCGGCATCTTCGCCAACGATCGCGTCTGGTTCACCGACCAGATTTCGATGCTCGGCAGCCTGCGGTGGGATTATTTCCGCTCCGACTACTACACCAACGTGACGTCGGTCGGCGGCGGCTCGTCCATCGCCCGCGAGTGGAGCCCCGGCATCAGCGCCATCTGGGAGCCGGTCAAGGATACGATGCTGTTTGCCTCGTTCTCCCGCTCCTACAAGCCCATCGGCACCGATGTGGCGGCGCAGGTCGGCGGTGTTGCCAGCGAGGTGCCGCAGGACGGTCAGGCCTACAAGCCGGAGACCATCGACTCCTATGAAATCGGCACCAAGATCAACCTGCTCGACGGCCAGCTGGGCCTGACCGGTTCACTGTTCCAGATCAACAAGTACAACGCCTACACCACCGACCCCGTGACCGGCGAAGTCGTTGTCGGCTTTTCCGATGCCGGCGTCGGCCTGCGCATTCAGGGTTTCGAGGTGGGCGTGACGGGCCAGATTACCGACAACTGGAATGTCTACGGCGCCTACACCTATCTCTACGGCACCATCATTTCCGCCAATGTCGCCGAGTATGTGAACAACCAGGCGCCGGATGTGCCGCGCAACAACTTCAATATCTGGACGGCCTACCAGTTCCCCGAGATCGAGCAGATCCCCGGCCGCTTCTCCGCCGGCGGCGGCCTGCAATATGCCACCGGCTACTGGTCCGACAACGCCAACACCGCGTGGGTTCCCGACACGCTGTCGCTCGATGCCATGGTCGGCTACAGCCACGAGAATTTCCGCGTATCGCTCAACGCCTATAACCTGACCGACCACAACAACTATGTGTCGTCGTTCAACGCCGCCCGCATCGTGCCCGGTGCCGGCCGCACGGTAATGCTGAATATCGGCGCCACCTTCTGACAAAAGCCGCCTATCGCGGATGGCGCTTCAATCAGCGCCATCCGGCCGTTTCAGGGAAAGCACCATGCTGATCGTCGTGCAGGATGTGCTGACGCGCGCGGAAATCGCGCAGTGCCGGCAGATGCTGGCCACAGCCACGCTGGCCGACGGCCGCGCCACCGCCGGCGATCTGGCCGCCCGCGTCAAGTCCAACCTGCAACTCGACCCGGAAAGCCCGATGGCCGTCCAGCTTGGCGAAATCGTGCTGCAGGCCCTCGGGCGCAGTGCACTCTACAACGCCGCCGCCCTGCCGCTGCGGGTTCTGCCGCCGATGTTCAGCCGCTACGATCCGGGCATGGCCTTCGGTGCCCACGTGGATAATGCCATCCGCTTCGTGCCCGGCGGCGATGGGCTGCGCATGCGCGCCGATGTTTCCTCGACGCTGATGCTGAGCGACGCCGATGAATATGACGGCGGCGAACTGGTCATCGAAGACACCTACGGCAGCCATGCCGTTCGGCTTTCCGCCGGCGACATGGTGGTCTACCCGGCCTCCAGCCTCCACCGCGTCCAGCCGGTGACACGCGGCAACCGGTGGGCCTCGTTCTTCTGGGCACAGTCGATGGTCCGCGAGGACGACAAACGGCGCACGCTCTACGAACTCGACCGCGCCATCCGGGCCGTGCGCGCCGACCTCGGCGACGGTCATGCGGCGGTCCCGCCGCTGGTGAACCACTATCACAACCTGCTGCGCCGATGGGCCGAGCTGTGAGCACGCCGGCAGCGCCACCGCAGAACGAGGCCCTGCTGGCACTGGGACAGAGCGCACTGGACCGGGGCGACGGATCGGCCGCGTTCGGCTGGTTCATGGCCGCCGCGCGCCACGGCGATGCCCGCGCGCTGAACATGGCCGGGCGATGCCACGAACGTGGCTGGGGCGTGCGTGCCGACGCGGCCGCCGCCGCCCGCCTCTATCGGGCTGCCGTGGCGGGTGGCGATGGCTGGGCCTGCTTCAATCTGGCCGATCTGCACCTCAACGGTCGTGGCGTTGCCCGCGACCCTGCAGCAGCACAGGCGCTCTATGCCCAGGCAGCCCGGCGCGGCGTTGCCAAGGCTTTGAACATGCTGGGTCTTCTCGCTGTAGACAGACCGGACGGCGCCGCCGATGCGCGCGCTTTCTTCCGCGCCGGTGCGGCGGCGGGCGATTGCTGGGCCGCCTTCAACGAAGGCCGGCACCTGCTGGCGGAGGGCAAGGCCGGCCAGGCGGAAGCCCTGTTCCGACAGGCTCTCGAAGCCGGCTTTCCGGATTTCTGGAATGTCATGGCGAATGCCCTTGAGGGGGCTGCCCACGAAGGCATCGCCGCGCTTGCCGCACGTGCTCGGGCGGCCGCGGCCGGAGCGGCGGCATGAATGCACCGGCGGAACGGGCCATTCCCGCGCATGTGGTGTCGCTGGAGGATTATGAGCGGGCCTTTGTGGCCGGTGCGGACCCGGCCATTGCGGCCTATGTGATGGGCCATGCCGGTGACGGCCTGACGCGGCGCGCCAATCGCGCAGCCTTTGCCCGTCGCGCCCTGATGCCGCGCGCACTCGCCGA
>DAIPYB010000104.1:0-7689 GCA_036782955.1 Pseudoxanthobacter sp.
CGGCCGGGCAGGGGCAAGGGCCACGGGCAGCAGCGGGCCGGGCGTCGTCAGCACGCCCGATGCTCTATCACGCCCGGCGCGCCGAACACAGGCCCGGACTATCCCGGACGGCGCGGGGCCGCCCCGTCTTCGTGCCGGCTCTCGTGCCCGTGCGCGGCAAGCGGTTCTTGACCCGCCCGTCCGGCCCTGCTTTGTGCAGGAGCCGACGCGGTTTGCCTCAGCGCCGCCCATATGCCGGCGCATAACCGGCCCAAGGGCACCGGCCGCGCGGCGGCAGGGGCGGGCCGCAATTCCCCATTCAGGCGCGGGCAGACAATCGTCATGAGTGCATCTTCGTCCCGGACCGTCTCTCCCGAAGCCTCCGGGCAGGATGCCGCGCTGCCGCTGCGCCGCCGCCGCATGGGGTTCCAGCGTCTCGCCCGGCTGTTCGGGTTGCGGCTGCGCAAGGCGCGCCGGCGCACGCTGCGGGCCGCAGCCGAGGGGCGCATGGTTCGCCGCAACAGCGCGGACAGCCTGACGGGTGCGTTTTCGCCCGCCGACGAAAGCGCGCTGACGCTGACCTCGCGCCTTGCCTCCCGCGCGTTCTGGACGCCGGAGCGCCTGCGGACTTGGTTCATGCGCCTCAACGCCGTGTTCTGGATGGCGATGGGGCTGTTCATGTGGGCACGAATCACCGGCTTCCTGCCGTGGCGGGCCCACTTCTTCTGGGATATGCCGATCGAATGGCGCTCGGCCATCGTCTTCTATGGCGTCCTCGACCTTGTCGTGGCCGTCGGACTGTGGCTGGCGGCGCCGTGGGGCGTGGTGATCTGGCTTTTCACGATCGTGGCGCAGATCGTGACGCACGGTGCTTTCGCCGAGATCTTCGGAGAGCGCCCGTTCCGCATTCCGCTTTATGCAGTAACAGTTCTTGTCTATGCGTGGCTGACCTTCAGGATGCGCAAGTCAAAAACGTGATTTCGCGGCTGCGGCGAGATTTTCGCGGCGCGAAAGCGGTGCGGGGCGGAATCCGCGGATTCATAGAAGATTCATCTTGCCCCTTAAGCCGCCTTTAGATTCGTCGGAGTCATTGTCGCCCCCGTAAGATGACCGGAAAACGCCGGCAGACCACGGGAAGGCGATCACATGTACCCAGCGCACGCGATCGAAACCAGAAACGCCAGTGTCGAGGCGGGCGCCGACGGCGCCCTCAAGCCGAGCTTTCTGGAAGCCGTGATGCTGGTGGAGCGGGTTCACCGTCGCTTCCTCGATGTCGTCAAGGATGAGCTGGAGCGCCTGAAGCGGGCGGACGTGAACAGCGTTCAGGCCGTGCTGCTCTACAATATCGGCGATTCGGAACTGTCCGCCGGCGAGCTGAAGAGCCGCGGCTACTATCTCGGCTCCAATGTCTCCTACAATATCAAGAAGCTGACCGAGGCCGGCTTCCTGGTGCAGGAGCGCTCGCTTCAGGATCGTCGCTCCATTCGCATCCGCCTGACCTCCACCGGTCGCCAGGTGGCGGCGATCGTGGCCAACCTCTATGAGCGCAATGCCCGCACGCTGGGCGAGGTCGGCGTTCTCGACGCCACCGACCTGAAGCAGATGACAACGGCCCTGCAGCGCCTCGACCGCTTCTGGGACGACCAGATTCGCTATCGCATGTGAGGCGCGGCAGTTTGCCTGCGCGGCACCGGCCGGTTTTCCGGCCGGCGCGCCAAGCGGGATGACTGCCGGGCTTTTTGCCCGCTGCGGCAGCCGGTTATCCGGCCTGCAGCAGCGGCGGAAGGCGGGCCACCCGGGGCCTGCGCCTCATCGGCCGCGCCGGCCGCCTTCTCGTCTGCCGATCGTCACCGGCAGGCTTGAGGAAGCGGCGGGCGCGGCCTCTGGCATTTTTGCAACGCCTGCGGCGGCTGTCGCCCGGCCCCGCCGAAACCGGCCTTGCGGCGGACCTCCGCCACGTTAGAACCACCAAGTCGCCACAGTGTCATGGAATTGAACAATCCGGACGATCCGCACGGCTGCTGGCAGCCGCTGCCGGACGGAGCCCGGATTTTCAGGATTTCGCGGCGGTCCGTGTCGCCCCGTCTGCCGGCCGGCAGCAGGGCGGGGCAGCCGTCGCTGCATGGCGCCGCCCGGGGGTTGGTTCGGGGCAGCGCCGTGGGGCAGCAGTTCGTAGAACACAGTGCAGAAGGCGGTGGCCGCTTCATCGGTTCGTTAACCGTCTTCATGGTAAGTGAACCGTATAAAGTCTGCGGTTTGGCGTGACGAGAGATCGACGGGAGTTCTTCGGCATGATCAAGGAAAGCGCGGTGGCGCAAGGCTCTGTTCGTCTGGCGCAGCGTCTGCGTTCCTTCGTTTCGGGCAGCGAGCGACCGGTCTCGATGGGCCGCCGCAACGTTCTCGCCCTGATGGGCGGCGGTGCGCTGGGCGCGCTGCTGGCGGGACCGGCTCTGGCGCAGACGGCCTATCAGGGCGTCAGCAGCGCGGAATGGGCGGATCGCTTCGACGCCCAGATGCCGAACCTGCAGAACGTGAAGTCTCGCCGGCCGACCTTCTCGCCGGAAACGGTTGCCGCCACCGAGCGCGCCATTCAGGACTACAACGTCATCGTGCAGCGCGGCGGCTGGCCCACCCTGCCCACCAGCATGCCGCTGAAGCTGAAGCTCGGCACCCGCAGTGCCAATGTCGTGACCCTGCGCCAGCGCCTGATGGTAAGCGGCGACCTGACCCAGAACAGCGGCCGGCAGGATGTGTTCGATTCCTATGTCGATGCCGCCCTGCGCCGTTTCCAGATCCGCAATGGCCTGCAGCCGGACGGCGTGGTCGGCGGCGGCACGCTGCTGGCGCTCAACGTGCCGGCGGATATCCGCCTGAAGCAGCTTGAGCTGAACCTCGTGCGCATCAAGGCGATGGCCAACGGCTTTGGCCCGCGCTACGTGATGGTGAACCTGCCGGGCGCAGAGCTTGAGGCGGTTGAGAACGGCGTCGTCGCCTCCCATCATCTGGCCGTGGTCGGCAAGAACGACCGTCCGAGCCCGATCCTGACCGCCAAGATCAGCCAGATCAATTTCAATCCCTACTGGCATGTGCCGGCTTCGATCGTCCGCAAGGACCTGATCCCGAAGATGCAGGCCGACCCGAACTACCTGACCAAGAACAAGATTCACATCTATGACGGTCAGGGCCGCGAGCGTCAGGCAACCGAGATCGACTGGAACACGCTGCAGGCGACCCAGTTTACCTACCGGCAGGAGCCGGGCCTCGATAACTCCATGGGTACGGTGAAGATCAACTTCGCCAACCCCTATTCGGTTTACATGCACGACACGCCGGCCAAGAGCCTGTTCGGTCAGGACGGCCGCTTCCATTCGTCGGGCTGCGTGCGCGTGCAGAACGTGCGCGGCCTGATCGGCTGGTTGCTGAAGACCAATCCGCAGTGGCCGTCGTCGCATATCGACGAAGTGATCCGTTCCGGCGAGCGCGTCGACGCGCAGGTCGTGCCGGTGGTGCCGCTGGCGTGGGCCTACATCACGGCATGGGCGACGCCGGAAGGCGTGGTCAATTTCCGCTCCGACATCTATGAGCGCGACGGCCTCGGCAGCATTGTTGTGACCGACGGCAATGCCACCACCGACCGGGTGGCGACCACTGCGCCGGCCACCCAGCAGCGGGCTGCCGTCCAGCCGGCTCCGACTGCCCAGCCGGTGCAGCAACAGGCCTATGCGCAGCCCGCCTATAGCCAGCCGACCTACAGCCAGCCCGCCGCGACCGAAACCTTTGGCGGTGTGTCGCCGGGCTCCGGTTCGTCCGGCTCCTTTTCTGGCTATAAGCCCAGTCCCGCTTATGGCGATCCGGGAACGGGGCAGTCTTACTGACTGCGGCTTTTGCGGATCGCCGCAGGGCGGTCCGCTTTTCCCCTGACTGTGAATGACAATGAAAAAGGCCGGCGGAAATGCCGGCCTTTTTCATTTTCCAGAGAGCGCCGATACTCAGAAGTGCTGGAAATGACCGGCGCCCGAGGGCAGGGGGGTGCCCTCCGCATCCAAGACCATCACGCCGTGTCCGGCCGCGAGAACGCCGATCTCGCAGGCATTGAGGCCCGCAGCGGCAATTCCGGCAGCATAATCTTCGGCGTGCTCCGGTTCGACCGCCGCGAGAATCTCATAATCGTCGCCGCCGCCTAATACCGCCGCCCATAGTGCCGGATCGCAGGTCACCAGCCGCCGAGCGGCCGGGGAAAGCGGCACGTCATCGCGCCGGATGATGGCTGCGGTGCCGGAGGCCGCGCACAGACGGGCAAGATCGCCGACGAGGCCATCGGAAATATCCATCGCCGCGGCGGCGTGTCGAAACACGGCGTCCGCGGCATCGATCCGCGGCCGGGGGCGGACATAGCGCCCGGCCAGAAAGGCTGCCTCGTCGGGCGAAAGTCCGGCCCGATGGCCGAGCTGCTCCTCGCGGCGCAACCGCAGGCCCAGCGCGGCGTCGCCGATGGTGCCCGTCACGAACACCTTCTGCCCGGGCCGGCCGGTGGTGCGGCGCACCGCGCGGCCTTTCTCGACTGAGCCGATGGCCGTTATCGAAACCATCAGCCCGCCGGGGGAGCGAATGGTGTCGCCGCCGAGCAAGGTTATGCCGAACGCCGCCTGATCTTCCGCCAGACCGGCGGCGAAGGCGGCGAGCCATTCCTCCGTCCAGTCATCGGGCAGCGCCAGCGTCAGCAGGTAGCCGCGCGGCCGCGCACCCTTCGCGGCGAGATCGGAAAGGTTGACGCGCAATGCCTTGCGGGCCACCTCGCCGGGCGCATCGTCCGGCAGGAAGTGGACGCCGACGGCGATGGCATCGGTCGTCAGCACCTGATCGCAGGTTCCGTCCGCCTCCAGCACGGCCGCGTCGTCCAGCAGACCGGCTGCCCCCGGCGTCAGCGCGAGGGGGGCAAAATAACGGGCGATCAGCGCGTCTTCGCCGGGACGGGGGAGGCTGGCGGCAACGGAAGCGGCGCACATTGCGAGGGAAGCCTCCCGGTGAGTGTGGTTTCTGGCGGCCGGGTCAGCCCCGTCCGCCGGCCTCGCCGGCACCCAGATCGTCCGGACGAATCTCGCGGGCGATGGCATCGAGCACGCCGTTGACGATGCGCGGCTCATCATCCTCGAAGAACGCGCGTGCAACGTCGATATATTCGCTGATGGCAACGCGGGCCGGCACGTCCTTGCGGCGCATCAGCTCGTAGGTGCCGGCCCGCAGGATCGCGCGCAGAATCGAATCGACCCGCTTCAGCGGCCACGAGGCGGTCAGGGCGCGGTGCACCATGGGATCGATGGTGCGCTGATCGGTAACCACGCCGGCAACGAGATCGCGGAACCATGCCGGGTCGGCATCGCGGTACTGCTCGCCGTCGAGTTCCTTGCCGAGCCGGAAAAGCTCGTATTCGGCAATCACGTCGGCGACGTCGGTGCCGGCAATTTCCATCTGATAGAGCGCCTGCACGGCGGCAAGCCGGGCAACACCGCGCTGGTTGGCCGGCCGCACTTCGCGGCTGGCGCGTCGCGCCTCTTCGGTCATGGATTACACTCCGAAGCGATTTTTCACGTCGATCATGGCGAGCGCCGCGCGGGCGGCGAAACCGCCCTTGTCCTTGCTGTCCAGACGCGCACGCGCCCACGCCTGCTCGTCGTTTTCCACGGTCAGGATGCCGTTGCCCAGAGCAAGAGCGCCATCGACGGCCAGATCCATGACCGCACGGGCCGACTCGCCCGCCACGATGTCGTAGTGGGTGGTCTCGCCCCGGATGACACAGCCTAGCAGCACGAAGCCGTCATAATCGACCTCGCCCATTTCCATCGCCATCAGCGCCATGGAAAGCGCGGGCGGGATTTCCAGCACACACGGAACGGAGACACGCTCATAGGTGGCGTTCGCCTCGTCCAGTGCCCGCAGGGCGCCTTCCAGCAGGGCGTCGGAGATGTCCTCGTAGAAACGGGCATCGATGATGAGAAGATGCGGTGCGGTATCGTCGGCCATGGCCTGTCCTTCCGGGTCGTCGGGCGCGTGCGGATGCGCGACGAATTGAGCGGGCAGACGAACCACGAAGCGGCCGATTTGTCCAGCCGCCCGGCCGTTTCCGGCTCCGCATTCCTGCGCAGCCGCCATGCGCGGGCGGCGCGGCCGGGGCGTCGGCTGCGGCAGCTTTGCCGGGGACATTACATAAATTTCACATGCCAAGCGCATTCCGGTCTGCAATATAGCGCTATCGACAGGGCGCCGGCAGCCGGTGACTTTGTCGGTTTATGAAAGTGGGGAGACTGAACTTATGACGACCAAGAAAAAGACATCGCTCCTGTCGGCTTTTGCTGGTGTCGCGCTCGCTGCAACCGTTGCCGGTGGCGCCGTTACTCTCACCGCTCCCGCATTCGCCCAGCCTCTTGTGGGCGATGGCGCAGTCGATGTCAGCCAGGTCAAGGCGACCGTCGTCTCGGTTGATGCCGCGACCCGCCAGATCACGCTGAAGGGTCCCGAAGGTCACGAATTCACTGTGACTGCCGGCCAGCAGATCAAGAATTTCGACAAGATCGACGCCGGCGATACCGTCACCCTGACGCAGACCGATGCCGTCATCGCCGATATCGCCAAGCCGGAGAAGGGCGCTGAGGTCGGCCTGCAGATCGAGCAGCTCATCGGCACTGCGCCCTCGGGCGACAAGCCGGCCGGTGCGGTCGTCAACACCATTCGCCTGACCGGCGAGATCGTGCGCATCGACCCCGATGACACCTCGCTGACGGTAAAGGGTCCGGAAGGCCGCCTCTATGCCATTCAGGCAAAGAAGGATGCCCAGAAGCAGAAGGTCAAGGAACTGCAGGTCGGCGATCTCATTCAGGTGACCTTCGTGCAGTCGACCGCGATCGCGGTGACGAAATAAGCCTTTACGCGAAGGCTTGACGAGGCCGGGGGGCGGGCCGCCGGCGACCCGGACGTGGCCGGTGGGCTGCGTCGGGTTCTGACAAACATCGGCGGCTCAGAAGGCTCCGCCCTGCGGCAGACGCAGGCGGGGCCTTCTCTCGTTATCTTGCGGCCGGTCTTATTCCGGCGAAGCTTCCCGCAGGCGGGCGACATAGCGCGCCATCAGGTCCACTTCCAGGTTGATGCGGTCCGCGGCCCTGCGCCCCCCCCAGGTCGTCACCGACAGGGTGTGGGGAATGAGCAGCACCGAGAAATCGTTCCCCTCCACCGTGTTGACGGTAAGCGAGGTGCCATCGAGGGCGACCGACCCCTTGGGCGCGATGAAGCGGGCCAGGGCGGCGGGCGCGCGGAACGTGAGGCGGGTGGTCTCGCCGATTTCCTCGCGCGAAACGAGGTCCGCGATGCCGTCGACATGGCCGGAAACGATGTGGCCGCCAAGTTCGTCGCCGATCTTCAGCGCCCGCTCCAGATTGAGCCGGTCGCCAGCCTGCCAGTCGGCGGCGGTCGTTACCGCCAGCGTCTCCGGCGCGGCGTCGAAAGCGATATGGCTGCCGCCACCGTTGCGTGGGCTGCGCTCCACCACCGTGAGGCACACGCCGGCGCAGGCGATCGAGGCGCCGATATCGATGGTTCCGGCCTCGTAGAGGCTGTCGATGACGAGGCGGCGCACCGCACCGCGGGTTTCCACGGAAGCAATGGTGCCGACGTCGGTGATAATGCCGGTGAACATCAGCCGGGTTCCCTGCGCCAGAG
>DAIPYB010000105.1:0-7574 GCA_036782955.1 Pseudoxanthobacter sp.
CCTGCGTCTCGGCCTGCTGCATCACGCTCGCCTGGCTCTGTCCAATCATTGCGCCACTCCTCAACGTCTTGCCCGCGGCTTTGCCCGGTCTGTCGTTCCGGGACACTCGCTCCGGCCGGCCTGCTGCGAAGGTCCGGTCCGGTGGGTGACGCCGGCTTCGAAAAGCCCGCGTCCGATAGGCTGACGCTAGGCCCCGGCTTCTTTTGCAGGTCTTAACGCGCCGGCCCGGCAACGTCGGGCAGGGGCTGTCACACGCTGCTTCTGCGGGGCAGGGTTAGGAAATGGTAGCAAGCGGCGGCCGGATTGCAGACAATGGCCGCCGATGCCGCCGGTTGCCCGCTTCGTCATACGGTTTGTCATCTTGCCGCGGGCCGGTTCGCGGCCTAAATCCCGACTCGGGGAGTGCGCCTTGCGCCTTTCCCGTCCGCCTCTCCCGCGCCCTTCCTGTTTCGTGGCCGTGGGGTCTTTCAGAAAAGCCCCCGGGGGAGAACGTCGTCCGGGCCGGCCTTTTCGGGGGTTTCTCGTTTCATGGCCACTGCCACCGCCGTTTCGTCGTCGAATCGCCGCGACGTGCTCGATACCCGCCCGCTGCAGGATCAGGCCGCCCGTCTGGTGGAAGCCGCGCGCCGCGCCGGCGCCGATGCCGCCGATGCCGTTGTCGTGCGCGGCATGTCGCTTTCCGTTTCCGTGCGCGACGGACGGGTGGAGGAAAGCGACCGATCCGAGGGCGATGATTTTTCCCTGCGCGTCTTTGTCGGTCGCCGCTCGGCCAGCGTTTCCACCAACATGGCCGGCGATCCGATGAAGCTTGCCGAGCGCGCCGTGGCCATGGCCCGGCTGGCGCCGGAAGACCCGTTCTCCGGGCTTGCCGACCCGGCCCTGCTGGCGCGCACCTTCGCCGACCTTGACCTGACCGACCCCGCCATGCCCATCGCCGACGATCTGGCGGCGGCGGCGCGTGAGGCGGAAGCCGCCGCCCTCGACGTGGCGGGGGTGACCCGTTCCGGCGGCGCCGCCGCCGGCTGGGGGCTGGGCGGGCTGGTGCTGGCCACCTCCGGCGGCTTTCTGGGCGGCTACGGGCTGACCCGGCACAGCCGCTCGGCCACCGCCGTTGCGGGCGAAGGCACTGCCATGGAGCGCGATTACTGGTCTGCCTCCACGCTGCACGGCGGCGACCTGCCCCCCGCCGCCGAGATCGGCCGCCTTGCAGGCGCGCGCGCGGTGCGCCGGCTCAACCCGCGCAAGGTGGAAACGACCCGCGCCACGGTGGTTTACGAACCGCGCGCGGCGATCAGCCTCCTCGGCCATCTCTCCGGCGCCATCAACGGGGCATCCATCGCGCGCGGCACATCCTTTCTCAAGAACCGGCTGGGGCAGGCGGTGTTCGCACCCGGCATCCGCATCAGCGATGATCCGCTGCGCCGCCGCGGTCTCGGTTCCCGTCCGTTCGACGGCGAGGGCGTGGCCGCCGCCGCGCTCAATCTGGTGGACGGCGGCATCCTGACCACATGGCTGCTCGATTCCGCGTCCGCGCGTGAACTGGGGCTCGCCTCAAACGGTCGCGCTTACCGCGGCGGCAGCAACCCGTCGCCGGGCACGACCAACCTGACCCTGCATCCGGGCACCATCGCCCCCGCAGATCTCCTGAAGGAAATCGGAACCGGCCTCTATGTCACCGATCTCATAGGCCACGGCGCCAACATCGTCACCGGCGATTACAGCCGGGGTGCCGCTGGCTACTGGATCGAGAACGGCGAACTGGCCTATCCGGTCAGCGAGGTCACGGTGGCCGGGCATCTGGGCGAGATGTTCGCCCGTCTCAGGCCGGCCAGCGACCTGGTCTATCGCTTTGCCACCAACGCGCCGACCGTCGCCATCGAGGGACTGACCGTTGCCGGACGCTGATGCCAATGCAGTGACCGATCTCGACCTGCTGGCCCATCACGCGCGGCAGGCCGGCGAGATCGCGCTTCGCTTCTTCCGCCACAATCCCACGGTGTGGACGAAGGGGGATACCTCGCCGGTCAGCGAGGCCGATCTGGCGGTGGACCGCTATCTCGGTGCGGTGCTGGCGGAGGCGCGGCCGGGCTATGGCTGGCTCTCGGAGGAGACCGGCGACGACGGAACGCGGCTGTCGCGCGGACGGGTGTTCGTGGTCGATCCCATCGACGGCACGCGCGCCTTCATTGCCGGTTCGCCGGACTGGACCATCAGCCTTGCGGTGGTCGAGCACGGCCGGCCGGTGGCGGCGGCGCTTTATTGCCCGGTGCGCGACGAGATGTTCCGCGCGGTGCGCGGCGGCGGCTCTGATGTCGATGGCACGCGCCTTGCGGTCAGCCCGGCGAGCGTGCTGGCCGGCGCGCGCATTGCCGCGCCGCGGGCGCCGGCACGGCGCAGCCGGCTGGTGGAAGCAGGCATCGAGGAAGTGCCCTTCATTGCCTCGCTGGCCTATCGGCTGGCGCTGGTGGCGGCCGGGCGCATCGACGGCGCGGCGGCGCGGGGCAGGGCGTGCGACTGGGATCTGGCGGCGGCCGATCTGCTGATCGAGGAAGCCGGCGGCACGCTGACGGATCTCGCCGGCGGACCGGTGTTGTACAATCGGCCCGATGTCCGCCACCCGGCCCTGATCGCGGCCGGCCGGGGGCTGCACGGGCCGCTGACGGCCCTGTTCAGCGATCTCTATCCGGCGGCGGCCTGAACCCCGGCTGGGTGCGGCGACAGGGGCCGGCGGCAGGCGCTTCCGGCGCGCCGGGCGACCTGCTAGAGCAGTGCAGTTTCATTGCCGGGCGCGGAGGGGTGCCGTGCGCGTCCTCCCTCCCGGCAGGGCTGGCATGCGGCACCACGGGAGCGGTGTTGGCTGCCAAACGCCGTCTTGTCCGGTGTGACCTCAAGGGTGCTGTGGCCATGGCGCCGCGGATGGCCCGCCATGGCGATACCGGACGAGGCCCGTGACGATGTGTGACAAGGAACGGTGAGGGACCCGATGCCCGATTCGAATTCTCCGGCAGGCTCGAAGCAGCTGCTTCATCTGGTTTTCGGTGGCGAGCTGACCTCGCTCCATGGCCATGAGTTCCGCGACCTGTCCCAGGTCGATTTTGTCGGCGCCTATCCCGACTATGCCAGCGCCCGCGCGGCGTGGAAGGCGAAGGCGCAGTCCACCGTCGACAACGCGCACATGCGATATTTCATCGTTCATGCGCACCGCCTGCTCGACCCGAACACCGATGGTCAGCAGGACTGATCGTTTTTCCGAAGCCGACGCCCGGAAATCCGGGCCGCGGGCCGGTGCGGAAGGGGGCGCGCCGGCCTGACAGGGCAAGTGAGCCTGATGCTGAAGCGCTTCATGCGGTCCAATTGGGTGCGCCGTTTCCTCGGTGAGATGGCGGCGCTCTATCTCAAGTTCGTCTGGGCCACCAACAGGGTGGTATTTGAACCGGCGAACTATGCCGAGCGTGTCGACGGTGAACTGCCGGTCATTATCACCATGTGGCACGGTCAGCATTTCATGATCCCCTTTGGCCGCAAGCCGCACTGGGACATGCGCGTCATGATCTCCATGTCCGGCGACGGCGAGATCAACGCTGTTGCGGCCAAGCGCCTCGGCATGGGGCTGATCCGTGCCTCGGGCGGGCGCACCGGGCGGGAAATCCGCAAGCGCGGCGGCATTCGCGGCACGCTGGAAATGCTGCGTCTGCTGCGCGAGGGGGTAACTGTCTCGCTCACCGCCGATGTGCCCAAGGGTCCCGCGCGGGTGGCGGGCGAAGGCATCGTGCTCATTGCCGAGCGTTCCGGCCGGCCGGTGCTGCCGGTGGCTTTTGCCTCCAGCCGGCGCGTCGATCTCGACACATGGGACAAGATGAGCCTAAACCTGCCGTTCGGGCGCGGCGCGTTCATCGTCGGCGAATGCATTCCCCCGCCGGTCGATGAAAGTGAGCGCGAAGCCTTCCGCCTTGCCGTGGAAGACGGTCTCAACAAGGTGACGGCCAGAGCCTATGCGATCGTCGATGGAAAATATGCCGGTCTCACGCGGGCGTGGCCTGCTGCCGCTGTGGCGCTGCGCCGGCTATGCCGCCCGCCCGGCGCTGCGGCTTATGCTGGCGGTGCGCACCGCCAACGGCAAGGAAGACCCGGCCCGGCGCGGCGAACGGTTCGGCCGCCCCTCGGCGGTCCTGCCGCCGGGCCCGATGATCTGGGTCCACGCCGCCAGCGTGGGCGAGATCACGGCGGCGCTGCCGCTCATTACCGCCCTGACATCTCAGGGGATGAAGGTTCTGGCAACCACAGGAACGGTGACGTCCGCCCGCGTTGCCGCCGAGCGGCTGCCGCCCGGCGCCATCCACCAGTTCGTGCCGCTGGACGTGGTGCCCTATCTGCGCCGGTTTCTGGATTTCTGGCGTCCGTCGCTGGCCCTGTTCGTGGAATCGGAAGTCTGGCCGACCACCATTGACGAACTCGCGCGCCGCGGTATCGCCCGCATCGTCGTCAACGGACGCATGTCGGAGCGCTCGCACCGCAGCTGGAAGCGCTGGCCAGTGGTAGCCGGGGCGCTGTTCGGCCGGCTTTCCGCCTGCCTCGCCCAGAGTGCAGGCGATGCAGAGCGCTTCCGCGACCTGGGCGTGACGAATGTGCACGTTTCGGGCAACCTGAAATTCGATGTCGCGCCGCTGCCGGTCGAAAATGGTCGGCTGTCGGAACTGCGCCGGGCGCTGGCCGGCCGTCCGTGCTGGGTGGCTGCCTCCACCCATGCCGGCGAGGAAGACATGGCGGCGGTCGCCCACGCGCGCCTCAGCGCGCGCTGGCCGGACCTCGTTACGCTGGTGGTGCCGCGCCATCCCGAGCGGGGCGCGGCGATTGCCGAGCGGCTTGACCCGTCCGGGGCAGGGGAGAGCGTGGCGCTGCGCTCGCGCGGCGAGGTGCTGAGCCCGGCGACGCGGTTCTACGTGGCCGATACCATCGGCGAACTAGGCCTGTTTTATTCGCTGGCGCCGGTGGCCTTCGTCGGTGGTTCGCTGGTCCATGTCGGCGGGCACAACCCCATCGAGCCGATCCAGCTTGGTGCATCGGTCGTCACCGGGCCGCATGTCTCGAATTTCCGGTCGATCTATGGCGACCTGATCCGCGCCGGCGGCGTGGTGACGGTTGATAACGCCGAAGGGTTGGCACAGGCGGTCGACCGCCTGCTGAGCGATCCGGCCGCGGCGCGCGCCGTGGTGGAGCGGGCACGCGGCGTGCTGCACCAGCATGTCGGCAGCGTGGCCCGCACGCTGGCGGTGTTGCAGCCGATGCTGCCGGATGTTGCGGCGGAGGCCGTGGTTTGAGGACGGCACCGGCCTTCTGGTGGAGGCCGGTGGGGCCGGCGGCGCTGCTGCTCGCGCCGGCGGGCTTTGTCGTCGGCGCGCTTGCTGCCCGCCGGCTTGCCCGCCCGCCGCGTTTCCGTGCTCCGGTGCCGGTGCTGTGCGTGGGCAATTTCGTTGCCGGCGGCGCCGGCAAGACACCGGCCGCTCTTGCCTGCGCGGCCCGTGTCCGCGCACTTGGCGCGCAGCCTGTCATGCTGACGCGCGGCTATGGCGGGCGCCTGGAAGGCCCCGTTGTGGTGGCGCCGGGCCACACCGCAGCCGATGTCGGAGACGAGGCCCTGCTTCTGGCGCGCGCAGCGCCCACGGTCGTCTCGCGTGACCGGGCGGAGGGTGCAAAGGCCGCGCTGGCGGCCGGCGCCGACATCATCATCATGGATGACGGCTTCCAGAACCCGGGTCTTGCCAAGACGGCAACGGTGATGGTGGTGGATGGCGGTGTCGGCACCGGCAACGGCCTGTGCCTGCCCGCCGGCCCGCTGAGAGCACCGCTCGGGCGGCAGATGGCCCGCACCCGGCTGGTGATGATCGTCGGCGGTCCCGCGCAAGACGGCCGGGAGCCCTCGGCAGCAGTTGTCGCCTCGGCCCGTTCGGCAGGCGTGCCCGTCATGGCCGCGCGGCTGGTGCCGGAGGCGCCGGAGCGGTTTCGCGGGCGCCGCGTTCTGGGCTATGCCGGCATCGGACGCCCGGAAAAATTTTTCGCCACTCTGCGGGAAACCGGGGCGGACGTGGCGGAGACCCATGCCTTCCCCGATCATCACCCATTTTCCGAAGTGGAAGCAGCCGCCCTGCTGGCGCGTGCCGAAGCGCTCGGCGCGACGCTGGTGACAACCGCCAAGGACCATGCCCGCCTGCCGGCCACGGGCATCTTCGCCCGCCTCGCGGCGGCAAGCGATGTTCTGGCCGTGGTGCTGGAACCGGCCGGCGAGGCCGACGAACTCGGCGCCCTCATTGCCGGCCTTCTTGAAGCCCCGCGTTGAGACTTGCCGCCCCGCGTTGAGACCGGGGGCGGCTGCCCGTGCTTTCAGGCCTTTGCGTCTTCCGCTTTCAGTTCCTGAAAGCGGCGGAAGGCGATGGAGGCATCGGCATAGGCCTCCTGCTTGTCCACGTTCCAGTAGCGCAACTCGTCCAGCGGAATCTGAACACCGGTCACGGCGCAGAGAACATAATTGCCGGGGCGCAGCAGCTGATAGTCGCCGTCCAGATAACGGACCTGCGCTTCGCCGCCGCCGCGGGAGGATTCATAGCGATTCATCGTCTTGTCTTCCGTCTTCACTGAAAGGGCGAGGGAGAGGCGCAGGCCCTCAGGCCTGCGTGCCGCCCACCGTCATGGCATCGATTCGCAGCGTCGGCTGGCCCACGCCCACCGGCACGCCCTGTCCGGCCTTGCCGCAGGTGCCGATGCCCTGATCGAGCTGCATGTCGTTTCCGATCATCTTCACGCGCGTCAGGGCATCCGGGCCATTGCCGATCAGCATCGCGCCCTTGATAGGCTCCGCCACCACGCCGTTGCGGATGCGATAGGCCTCGGTACAGGAGAACACGAACTTGCCGGAGGTGATGTCCACCTGCCCGCCGCCGAATGACACGGCATAGATGCCGTCCTTCACGCTGGCCAGAATTTCCGCCGGATCGTGGCTGCCGCCGCGCATGTAGGTGTTGGTCATGCGGGGCATCGGCAGGTGGGCATAGGATTCGCGCCGGCCGTTGCCGGTGGATTTCGTGCCCATCAGGCGGGCATTGAGCCGGTCCTGCATGTAGCCGACCAGAATGCCGTCCTCGATCAGCGTAGTGCAGTGGCTGGGGGTGCCTTCGTCATCGACGGTCAGCGAGCCGCGCCGGCCGGGCAGGGTGCCGTCGTCCACGATGGTCACGCCGGGCGCAGCCACGCGCTGGCCCATCAGGCCGGCAAAGGCAGAAGTTTTCTTGCGGTTGAAATCACCCTCCAGCCCGTGGCCGATCGCCTCGTGCAGCAGGATGCCCGGCCAGCCGGGGCCGAGCACCACGTCGAAGGTGCCCGCCGGGGCCGGCACGGCCTCCAGATTGATCAGCGCCTGCCGCAGCGCCTCGTCCACGGCGGATTGCCAGTGGGCAGGGTCGATGAAGCGGGCAAAGCCCTCGCGTCCGCCGGCACCGAACGAGCCCTGCTCTTGCCGCTCGCCGTCGCCGACGATGACAGAAACGCCGAAGCGCACCAGCGGGCGGTCGTCTCGCACCGTG
>DAIPYB010000106.1:0-7571 GCA_036782955.1 Pseudoxanthobacter sp.
GTTGCGCTTTCTGCCGGGTTGTGGCTGAGCCCGTCCTTGCACGGCACGAAGATCATCGCCGTTGGCATGATGCGCGCGGTGTAGACGGAGTCGTGTCCGGCGCCGGACACGATCTCCTGCGCAGAAAAGCCCTCCGCCGCCGCACCGGCCGCGACCGCCATGATGCAGTCCTTATCGAAGACGACGGGTGGGCTGTCCCAGATGCGTGTCATGCGTGCCGGCGTATCCTTGAAATCCGGGCCGGACAGGAATGCGGCCATCGCCGCCTCGATGGCATCGAGCGTGGCGCTTTCCAGATGGCGCAGGTCGAGCGTCAGTCGCACCTCGCCCGGCACGACATTGCGCGAGGCCTGCGTAACCGCGATCTCGCCGACGGTGGCAAGAGCGCCATGAGCCAGTGCGAGGCGTCGTGCTTCGAGGATCGCCTGTGCCGCGGCGCAGAGTGCATCCCGACGCAGGTCCATCGGTGTCGTGCCGGCATGGGCGGCGCAGCCTTCGATGGCTACGTCGTACCAGCGCATGCCCTGCACGCCGGTGACAATGCCGATGGTCCTGTCCGTGGCTTCGAGTACGGGCCCCTGCTCGATGTGCAGTTCGAACATGGCGCCGAGCTTCACTGAGCCGACCGGGGCCTGGCCGCGATAGGAGATGGCGTCGAGGGCCTCGCCGAAGGAAGTGCCCCGGGCATCGGTGCGCGATCTGATGTAGTCAGCCGTAAACACCCCGGCATGGGCACCGGAGGCCATCATCGCCGGGGAGAAGCGCGAACCCTCCTCATTGGTCCAGTTGACCAGCATGAGCGGGCGGCGGGTGACATAACCCTCCCCGACGAACGTGCGCAGCACCTCCAGCCCGGCGAGGACGCCGAGGATGCCGTCGAACTTGCCGCCCGTTGGCTGCGTGTCGAGATGGCTGCCCATGGCGACGGGGAGGGCATCGGGATCGCTGCCCGGCCGGCAGGCGAACATATTGCCGAGTTCATCCACGGTCACGGTGCAGCCGAGATCCTCGCAGGCGGCGCGCAGCCAGTCGCGCACCTGCCGGTCTTCGTCACTCAGCGTGAGGCGGCGTATGCCGCCATCGGGCGTGCCGCCGAAACGGGCGGTTTCTGTCAGCGTGGCCCAGAGGCGTTCGCCGTCGATCTTGAGGTTCGGCATCGTGTGTTTCCGCTCAGCGAAGAGACCTGCGGCCCGCCGGCAGTCGGGATGGAGAGGCCGGCGGGATGGCGGGTCTATTCGCGGGTGAGCACGGTCTTCAGGAAGTTGCGGGTGCGCGGCTCGGTCGGGTTGCTCATCAGCGCCTTTGCCTCGCCCGTTTCCACCACGCGGCCCTGATCCATGAAGACGACCCGGTCCCCGACATCGCGTGCGAAGCCGAGTTCATGGGTCACGACGATCATGGTCATGCCGCTGGCGGCGAGATCGCGCATGACCCCCAGCACTTCCCCGACCAGCTCGGGGTCGAGCGCCGATGTCGGTTCGTCGAACAGCATCAGCATCGGCTGCATGGCGAGGGCGCGGGCAATGGCAACGCGCTGCTGCTGGCCGCCCGACAGCTCGGAAGGATAAGCCCCCGCCTTGTGGGCGAGCCCGACCTTGTCGAGCAGCAGCATGGCTGCGTCATGGGCCTCCTCGCGCTTCCGGCGGAGTACCTGCGTCGGGCCTTCGGTAACGTTTTCCAGCGCCGTCATGTGCGGGAACAGGTTGAAGCGCTGGAAGACCATGCCGGTCTTGCGCCGCTGGCGGGCAATTTCCTTGTCGCTCAGCGGATGCAGCGCCGAGCCGACGCGGCGATAGCCGAGCAACTCGCCATCGAGCCACAGCCCGCCGCTGTCGAAAGTCTCCAGCTGGTTGATGCAGCGCAGGAAAGTGGTCTTGCCCGAGCCTGAAGGCCCGATGATGCAGACGACCTCGCCGGGCATGACGTCCATCGTCACATCGGTGAGCGCCTGATGGCCACCGAACTTCTTGCCGACGCGGACCGCGGAGACGAGGGGGGTGGCAGTGGAGGCGGGGGCGTTCATCGGGCGCCTCGCGTACCGAAACCGCGGCCATAGCGCCTTTCCAGCATGCGCTGCAGCACGGTGAGGATCGTCACGACGACCAGGAACCAGAAGGTCGGGACCATGAGCAGTTCGATGACCTTGGCGTTGGAATAATAGATGTCCTGGGCACTGCGCACGATGTCGCCGAAGCCGATGATAGAGGCGAGGGCCGTCATCTTGACGAGGCCGATGAACTCGTTGCCGAGCGGAGGCACCACGATGCGCATGGCCTGCGGCAGGATGATGCGCCGCAGCGCGGTTCCGTTGGTCATGCCCATGGCCTTGGCGGCTTCATACTGTCCGCGATCGACGCCGAGCATGCCCGAGCGGATGATTTCCGAGACGTAGGCGCCCTCGTTCAGCCCGAGGCTCAGGATGGTCGCAACCGCCGGCGTTATGACCACGACGGTCTTGAATTCGAACAGGCCCGGTATGCCGATGGTGGGAAAGACCAGCGCGAGGTTGAACCAGATGAGCAGTTGCAGGATTACCGGCGCGCCGCGGAAGAACCATGCATAGAACATGGCCGTTCCGCGCAGCACCGGGTTGGGAGAGCTGTCGGCCACGGCGCAGGCGAGCCCTATGGCGATGCCGACGGCCATGCAGACGAACGACATCCACACCGTGTTGAACAGCCCCCACAGGATGGTGGGCCAGAACAGGAATTCCCACGTCGTCGCCCAGTCGATCTTGCCATTGGCAAAGGCGCGGACCAGCAGGACGGCGAGGACGAGGATCGCGGCCATGGCCGCGATCCGTCCATAGTGCCGGCGCCGGACATGGCGGAGGCGCGCTATGTCAAGCTCCTCCGCCATGGTCGGCCCTGTGCGCGGGGTCTCCGGGCCGGGCACTCCGCTCACGGCTGCGGCCCGGCGTTGATGGTGGCGTCCTTGTAGGCGGAGATGTCGAGCTTCCACTTCTTGATCAGCGCATCATAGGTGCCGTCGGCGATCACCTGCTTGAGGGCGTACTGGAAGGCATTGCGCAGTACGACATCGTCAGCGCCCTTGTTGAACGCCATGCCCATCAGCGCCATGGAAATCGGCTCGCCGAGGATCATGAAGGTGCCCGGCTCGGTTTCCACGATGGTCGGCACGGCTTCAAGGCCCTGCACGCCGGCAACGGTGCGGCCCGTCTTGAGGTTGGTGATCTGCTGGCCGAGATTGGTGTCGAGGATCACCGTGATCGGCTCCTTGCCGGCGCACACCTTGTCGGAGAACGCCTTGATGACGTCGGGATAGGACGTGCCGCGGACGCTGGAGACGGTCTTGCCGCACAGGTCCTCCGGCTTCTGCACGTCCTTGTTGTCGGCCAGCGAATAGAACTGCGCACCGGCCTTGAGATAGTCGACGAAGTCGAACATCGCGCGGCGCTTGGGCGTGTCGTAGAAGCCGCTCATGATCATGTCGACGCGGCCCGACTGCAGCGACGGCGTCATCTGCTCGAAGGCGCCGTCCTGATGCTCGATCTTGACGCCGAGCACCTTGGCCATCGCATTGATCAGGTCGATGTCGAAGCCTTCGAGCTGGCCTTCTTTGTTGCGAACCTCGAGCGGCGGATAAGCCGCTTCGATCGCCACGCGCACCACCTTCGACTGCTCGATGGCAGGCGGCAGGGTCTGCGCGGATGCGCCGCCGAGGCTGAACTGGCCGATCAGGCCGAGCGTCGCGATGACCGGAAGAAGCGTCTTCTTGAGCATGGAGGTTCCCTGTTTCCTGATTGGGTTTTCGCCCGCAGCCGGGGGAGAGTTTTCTGGAAGGGTTTAAGCTGCGGGAAAGGCGTCAGCGGCTCGGCCGTACCAGTTGCGGCACGGGATCGGGCCAGAAAGGCAGGCGTTCGGCGGTGGGGGTCCATTCCCCCCGCGCGATCAGGCCATCGATATGCGCGGCCATCTCGGCGAGGGTGGCAAACCACACGCCGCCCTTGGCCTGCATGTGTTCGATGAGCGCGATCATCGCCTCCGCGCGGGCGAGGCGGCCCGAAACGAAGGGATGCCAGATCGCGGCCCATACGCCGCCGTGGTTCCACGCGGCGTCGAATTCGGCACGGAAGACATCCATCGCCCGCTCCGGCGACTGGATCGTCATGCCCATGTTGAATTCCTTGAGATTCACGTATTGCGGCCAGTCGTCGAGCGTGTGGTCCGACGGCAGCTCGATGAGGCGCCCGGACTTGCCCTCGATGAGATAGGGAATGTCGTCGCCCGGCAGCGAGGCGTCATAGGTGAAGCCATGCTCGATCAGCAGGTCGAGCGTGTGTTCGGAAAACGCCCCCGACGGGCACCGGTAGCCCATGGGCGGCTTGCCCGTGACCTTCTCGATGGCCGCCATGCCACGCTCGAGCACGGCGCGCTCGTCGTCGCGCGAAAGCTGGTTCGGCCGCTCGTGCAGCCAGCCATGGTGACCAAGCTCATGCCCGTCGGCGAGCAATGCATCGATAGCGGCCGGGTAGGTTTCGATGCACCAGCCGGGCACGAAAACCGTTTGCCGGATGCCGAAATGCTTCCAGATGCGGGCTATGCGCGGAACGGCGACGCGGGCACCATAGCGAAGCGAAGAGGACAGGCTGATCCGCCGGGTGGCATCTTCGGGATAATAAAGGTGCAGCAGGCTCTCGGCATCGAAATCGAACGAGAAGCACACGGCGCATCGCGCGCCGTTCGGCCAGGGAGGGGGATTGTCGATCAGCTTGAGCATGCACCACTCACATGAGGCCGGGCGGAGGCGGGCGCAGGATGCCCGCCGTTGTCGCATCGACCGGAGGCCACGGCTGGCTCCGGCTGTCGGTGACTGAAGCGTCGCATCCCCTGAATCACGCAGGGCCATGGCCGCGACGTCGATGTCCGTTATAATTCTGAGAGAAATTTTTATCGTCAACTCTATTTTTAGAGCAGAGTACATCTCGCGTCGGCGAGCCGGTTCGGCTAAAAGTCGTTGCAAATCGGGAGAATGAGGATGGCCATGGCCGGGGGCAGGCTAAGAGAGAAGCACAAACGGCAGAGGGCTGAACAAGTTTTGGACGCTGCCGAGCATCTGTTCAGCCAGAAGGGCTATGAGGCCACGCGCATCGAGACGATCGCCGAAAAGGCCTCCGTGGCGCCGGCCACGGTCTACAATTATTTCGCCACCAAGCCGAACCTGCTGATGGAACTGGCCATGCGCCACGTCCATGCGGCACTTCCGGAACGACGCAGCTTCATCCGCAACCTGCCCGACGATCCGATTGCGGGCATGCTCGCCTTCGAGCGCCTGCTGGCGGAGCAGGCCATGCGGCACCTGTCGCGGGAATCCTGGCGCGTCATCATGTCGGCGCAATATATCGAGCCCGAGGGGCGGGCGAGCCGGACCGGCGCCCGGCTCAATACGCTGATCAAGCGGCATTATATCAGCCTCATCCGCACCTACCAGCAGCGCGGGCGGCTCGATCCCCATGTCGATCCGGTGACGTTGTCGGAACTGATCGTCGGCATCACCACGTTCATTTTCAGCAACTTCGTCTCCAGTTCCGGCGGTACCGTGGAAGAGATGCTGAGCAAGGGAGGCGGGCATATCGAACTCATCCTGCGCAGCCTCGTGCGGATCCCCGCGGGCGATGCCGTTGGGCCGGCGGCCTGAAGGCGCACAAGGGGATGCGCAATAAAATTGGAGTCGACTCCAATTTTTATATTGCAACGCGGCAAACCGGCTCCTAGTCTTCACCCGACGCATCGTTGCGATGCGCGGGATCATGTGAAGTCCGGGAGCCTGCCGTGGGCGCGATCACCGAAAACGAATGGCGTTACAACCAGTTGATCAAGCAGTTCCCCTCCGAGGCCGAGCCGGCCTTCGAGGATGAGGAGCAGCAGACCCGCTGGTGGGGCCGCAAATGGGGGTGCACCAACGATGTGGGCCGCCTGCGCGTGGTGCTGATGCATCGGCCCGGCGACGAAGTGAAGATCGTCGATACCTCCAAGCGCCTCGACAGCAACGCCTTCGGCGACACGCAGACCGGCTGGTACTGGCGTGGCACCGAGGCCCCCGACCTGCCGGCCATGCAGGCCCAGCACGATGCCTATGTCGCCGCACTGCGCGCCGAGGGTGTCGAGGTAGTGTTCATCGACAGGGCGGCGCCCGGGCGCATGAAGACCTGCTACACCCGCGATGCGGTGGTCGGCATCGGCGGCGGCGCCATGGTGATGCGGCTTGGCCCGCGTATCCGCCGCGGTGAGGAACTGCCGGCGACGCGCACGCTGGCCGGGATCGGATGCCCGATCCTGCGCACTATTTCCGGTACCGGCGTCGCCGAGGGCGGCAGCTTCTGCTGGCTCGCGCCCGGGATCGCAGCCATGGGCGTTTCCTCGCGCACCAATGACGAAGGTGCCCGGCAGGTCGAGGAAGTGCTGCGCTCCCAGGGTGTGGAGCTCATCAAGGTTCCGCTCACCGGCTATCGGCTGCACATCGACGGGCTGTTCGTGATGATCGCCCCCGATCTTGCGCTGGCCAATTTCACCCTGCTGCCGTTCTGGTTCATCGAGCGGCTGAAGGAACTCGGCATCTCGCTGATCGAACTGCATCATGAAGATGACGGCGCGATCATCAACTCGCTCGCCGTGGCGCCCGGCCGGGTGCTGATGCCGGAAGGCATATCCGGCTACACGCGGGACCGGCTCGCCCTGCATGGCGTCGAGGTCATCACGGTCCCCTACGACAAGGTCATCTCCGGCGGCGGCGGCCTGCATTGCTCCACCGCTCCGCTGATCCGTGACGAGGTCTGATCATGGCGGGCGATGCGATCGACTGGAGCCCGGCACAACTGGGCGCCCTTGCCTTCCTGACCGAGCGTCACGCGGCCTTCTCCGCCGATCACATGACGATCTGGAACCTGCATGAGCCGTCATGGCGGGAATACAGGTCTTCCGCCTGGTATATGGACCGTCTGGAAGCCGAAGGCTTCACGGTGGAGCGCGGCACCGCCGGCATGCCGACGGCGTTCCGTGCCCGCTGGTCGAACGGCCCGGGGCCGGTCATTGCCGGCTATGCGGAATATGACGCCGTGCCGGGGCAGGCGCAGGCGCCCGTGCCCTATCGTGCGCCGCGCGAGGGCGTGAGCCGCCATGCCGCCGGCCATACCGACCCGCATTCCGCGCTCGGCATGGGCTCCCTCGCCGGCTTTCTTGCGGCCAAGCACGCGATGGAGACGAACGGCATCACCGGTACGCTGGTGTATTTCGGCGAGCCGGCGGAAAAGATGTGCGGTGCCAAGCCGGTCCATGCCGCGCATGGCTACTATGACGGGCTGGATGCCGTCTTCAGCTTCCACCCCCATTCCTTCCCGGCCCTGACCAATGGCTGCTTCTGGGAAACGACCAGTGCGCCCTACTGGAGCCGCATCTACACTTTCGAATGCGAACACCCGGAAACATGGCAGAACGAGGCGTCCGGCGGCAGCGTCGGCCATGTTCATGCCATGGCGCGCGCACCCGGCGCCATCGATGCGGTGTGCCTGATGTACACCAATTCGAAGATGATGAAGGAATCCATGCTGCCGC
>DAIPYB010000107.1:0-7546 GCA_036782955.1 Pseudoxanthobacter sp.
GGTGTTGATGCCGGACTGGAACCAGGTCCAGGTGTCCATCAGCTCGGCATGCGGCCAGGATTTTGCGATCTCGCGCACCATGGTGGCGGTCGAGTGCAGGGCCACCTCGTATTCGGGCGTGCCGACCTTGGTCGCCTCGACGCAGGCCGCGCCGCCGACATCCGCGATGCGCGCCATCTCGGTGATGTGGGCGATCTCCTCGGCCGACTTGATCATCCGCAGGCGCATGGCCGGGGCGGCGATGTCCACGAACTCGACGCTCGGGAACTCGGCCTTCAGCAGGTTCAGCGTGTCGATGTTGACGGTGTCGAACTCGATCCCCAGCCGCTTCACGCCGCCGGTCAGCTGGCGGACGGCATGGAAGTAGTTGTCCTTCTGCCAGTCGGTGTAGGTGACGTTGTCGCCGAAGGTCCGCCGCCACGGCTGGCCGCCGTCGATGCCGGCGCTGATGCTGGTGGACTTGTCCTGATCGACGACCAGGCCGTAGCGCCGGCCGAAGTAGCAGAACATGAAGTCCGCGTAGTAGTTGATGTTGTGATACGACGTGAACAGCGCCGCATCGATGCCGTTATCCGCCATGTGCTTGCGGACGGCCTGCAGGCGCCGCATCATCTCCTGTGCCGAGAAGGTCGGCTTGACCTTCTCGCCGTTGCCCGTGAAGTCCACCAGTCTTTCGCGTTCCAGAACCTTATCCAAAGCAGGTCTCCCTTTTCTCGCGCATCACGGCGCGGTGACTCCCGCCTCAGGTCTCCTCCTGTCGGGTCTTGTTGTCAAATGACGGCTTCTCATGTACGCATGAGATAATCTTAACCGGTGACCGACCATGGCACAGCCGCCGCTCAACGCACTGCGGGTCTTCGAGGCGGTTGCGCGCCACGGCAGCTTCCGCCGCGCCGCGGACGAACTTTGCGTGACGCAGTCTGCCGTCAGCCACCAGGTAAGGCATTTGGAGGAGTGGCTGGGCGGGCCGCTGTTCGACCGCGAGGGCAACCGCCCGCGCCTCCGCCCGCACGGCGCGGACCTCGGCCGGGCGCTGGCGTTGGCGCTTGCGGACATCGATGCGGCCTGCCGGGAAGCGCGCAGGGCCGTCGGTCCGCCTGCACTGACGGTTGCGGTCATCCCCTCCGTGGCAATCTGCTGGCTGATCCCACGCCTTGCGGATTTTCAGGCGCGGTCGCCGGGGACGGAACTGCGGATGCTTTATGCCATTCATGGCAAGGACAGCGACTTCCGCGATGCGGATGTGGCGGTGGTCTTCTCGGAGGGCGAGCCAGAGGTGCCGGGGACCACGGCCACACGGTTCCTCCCCGGCGCCAGCGCGCCCGTGTGCAGCCGCGCCTTTGCCGAGGCGCACGGACCCCTCGATTCGCCCCAGGCCATGCTCGCCGCGGGGCTCCTGCACGACACCGACCAGTCCGGCTGGCAGGCATGGCTGGCGGCCGCGGGCTGCGCGACCTGCGCAACCCTCGCCGGGCCGGTGTTTCAGGACTTCAACCTGCTGCGCGTCGCGGCCCTGGCAGGCCAAGGGGTTGCGATCTGCCCGCCCGCGATCATCCGCGACGACCTCGCATCCGGCCGGCTGGTGCAGCTTTCGCAGCGGACGGTGATGGACGGGCACGCCTACTACGTGCTGCGCAAGATCACCGGCGGAAGCGCCACCCAGGCCGCGTTCTGCGACTGGCTGATCGCGACGGCCGAGTGACGCACCGGCACCGAAGCTCATCCGGCGGCACCCACAGGTCTCGGGGTGAACAGGAGCAGTAGCGGACGCCCGAACGAGGAAAGGCAAGTGCCTGACGTTCGGTTATCCCCGCTCGCGCGATGTCACGGGTCTTGCTGCGCCTGTCGCCAGGCTTCCGGGGTCATGCCTTCAGATGCACGGAAGACGCGGATCAGGTGCGGCAGGTCGCAGAACCCGGTTTCGTTGGCGATCCGCGTCGCCGAACGCCGCGTGTTCCGGAGAAGGTGCTTCGCCTGCTCGATCCGGATGAATCGGTCGGCCTCGAGGGGGGTCATGCCAAGGGCCTCCCGGAAGTGCCGCTCGAGCTTGCGCCGGCCGACCCCGAGCCGCGCTACCAACAGGCCGATCGAGAGCGGCGTGTCGATCGACTGCTGCATGAGGAGCAGGGCCTTCCGCACCAAGACGTCGCCGGTGGCGAGCGCTATGGGGATGCCGGGCTGCGGCTCTTCCGCAGCCATTGCCGCATCGATGATCATGATGTGCAGACTCTTCGCCGCACGTGCCCGGCCGAGGTGCCGCTCGACGATGAAGGCGGCGAGATGCGCGGAGGAAACGCCGCCTGAGCAAGTCAGCCGGTCGCGGTCGATCACGAAGATCTGATTGCTGACCGGCTCCAGTCCCTCGAATCGGTCGAGGAAGTCGGCGTGGTGGAACCAGCTCACGCAAGCTCGGTAACCCCGCATCAAACCGGCACTGTGGAGAGCGAAGGTGCCGGTGCAGACACCAACCAGCGGCACCCTGACCATTGCCGCACGCCGGAGGAAGTGCACGGTGTCAGGGTGCAGGATCTCGATTCCGTCCACGAGTCCCCCGACGACAACGAGGTAGTCGAATCGGCCCGGGTCGCCGAGCCGTTCTTCGGGCTGGACAACAACCCCGCAGCTTGAAACAACCGGATGCATCGTCGGGGACAGCACCCGCCAGCCGCAATGGATCGGACGCGACCGGTCGCCCTCGTCGGCGGCGAGCCTGAGCACGTCCACGAAGTTCGCAAAAGCGCTGAGCGTGAAGTGCCGCGCCAGGATGAAGCCGACGTTCAGCTTTGCCATCGATGAACCATTTTGCCGCGAGGATACATCGAATCTGACGTTCAGATCCAGTCCAGAATCGGCCGCCTCGGGCATCAGCGGCCATGCATTTCGGGAGGGCCATATGACACATTTCTCCTTCGCCCAGGTGGTCAAGGGCGCGCTGACCGGCCAGAAGAACTGGACGCCGCAGTGGCCGGACGCGCAGCCGAAGGCTGCCTATGACGTCATCATCGTCGGTGCCGGCGGCCACGGCCTGGGCGCGGCCTACTATCTGGCAAAGGAACACGGGATCACCAATGTCGCGGTGATCGACAAGGGCTGGCTCGGCGGCGGCAACACCGGCCGCAACACCACCATCATCCGCTCGAACTACCTCTACGACGAAAGCGCGCGGCTCTTCGACCACGCCCTCGACCTCTGGGAGGATCTCTCGCAGGAGCTGAACTACAACGTCATGTACTCGAAGCGCGGCGTGATGATGCTCGCCCACAACGTCCATGACGTGCAGTCCTTCCGCCGCCATGTCCATTCCAACCGCCTCAACGGCGTCGACAACCAGTGGATGTCCGCGAAGGAGGCGAAGCTCTTCTGCCCGCCGCTCGACATCTCGCCGGGCGCCCGCTACCCGGTGATGGGCGCCGCCCTGCAGCGCCGCGCCGGCACCGCGCGCCACGATGCGGTCGCCTGGGGCTATGCCCGCGCGGCCGCCGCGCGCGGCGTCGACATCATCCAGAACTGCCCCGTGACCGCGATCCGCCGCGGGCCGGACGGCCGCGTCACGGGCGTCGAGACGGCCAAGGGCTTCATCGCCGCGAAGAAGGTCGCAGTCTCGGCCGCCGGCCACACCTCCGTCGTCATGGAGACCGCCGGGGTTCGGCTGCCGCTCGAGAGCTACCCGCTCCAGGCGCTGGTCTCCGAGCCGATCAAGCCGATCTTCCCCTGCGTCGTCATGTCGAACGCGGTGCACGCCTACATCAGCCAGTCCGACAAGGGCGAACTCGTCATCGGTTCGGGCACCGACCAGTACGTCAGCTACTCCCAGCGCGGGGGTCTGCCGCTGATCGAGCACACGCTCGCCGCGATCTGCGAGATCTTCCCGATCTTCCGCCGCATGCGGATGCTGCGAAAGTGGGGCGGCATCGTCGACGTGACGCCCGACCGCTCGGCCATCCTCGGCAAGACGCCGGTTCCGGGCCTCTACGTGAACTGCGGCTGGGGCACGGGCGGCTTCAAGGCCACGCCGGGCGCCGCCCATGTCCTCGCCTGGACGGTGGCCAAGGACGAGCCTCACCCGATCAACGCGCCCTTCACGCTGGAGCGCTTCACCACCGGCCGGCTCATCGACGAAGCCGCCGCGGCCGCCGTCGCGCACTGAGGAGGAACCGATGCTCCTGATCCATTGCCCCTACTGCGAGCAGGACCTTCCCGAGCTCGAATTCACCTACGCCGGCGAGGCCCACATCGCGCGCCCGGCCGACCCGATGAGCCTCACCGACGAGGAGTGGCGCGACTTCCTCTTTGTCCGCTCGAACCCCAAGGGCGTGCATTTCGAACGATGGCGCCATCTGAACGGCTGCGCGCGCTTCTTCAACGCCGCACGCGAGACCGTCTCCGACCGCTTCCTCGTCACCTACAAGGCCGGTGAGCCCCGCCCCGACCTGGCCAACCTGAAGGGATCCGCGCAATGACCGCCTACCGCCTTCCCAACCGCGGCCGCGTCGACCATCGCCGCCCGGTCCGCTTCACCTTCGACGGCAAGAGCTACGAGGGCCTGGCGGGCGACACGCTCGCATCGGCGCTGCTCGCGAACGGCGTTCACCTCATGGGCCGGTCGTTCAAGTATCACCGTCCGCGCGGCGTCGTCTCGGCGGGCTCGGACGAGCCGAATGCGCTGATGGGCACCCGCCGCGGCCCGGGCCGCTTCGAGCCGAATACCCGCGCGACCATCCAGGAGCTCCGCGAGGGGCTGGAGGCAACCAGCCAGAACCGCTGGCCGAGCCTCGCCTTCGACGTCGGCGCGATCAACGACAATCTCGGCACGCTCTTTTCGGCCGGCTTCTACTACAAGACCTTCATGTGGCCGCGCGCCTTCTGGGACCGCGTCTACGAGCCGGTCATCCGCAATGCCGCCGGCCTCGGTGTCTCGCCGACCGAAAACGACGCCGACCGCTACGCCTCGCGGTTCGCCCATGTCGACGTCCTGATCGTCGGGGCGGGTCCTGCCGGCCTCGCCGCGGCGCTGGTCGCCGGCCGCGCCGGCGCGTCGGTGCTCCTCGTGGACGAGAATTCCGAACCCGGCGGCACGCTCCTGGCCGAGCCCGGCGTCGTCATCGACGGCAGGCCGGCCTGGGACTGGCTCGCGCAGACCCTCGCCGAGCTCGCGCGCCTGCCGAACGTCACGGTGATGACCCGCACCACGGCGATCGGCTACTACCACCAGAACCTCGTCGGCCTTGCGCAGCGCCTGACCGACCACCTCGACAGCGTGCCGGCAGACGCCCCGCGCGAGCGGATGTGGAAGGTGCGTGCCAAGGAGGTCGTCCTCGCCCAGGGCGCACTGGAAAAGCCGCTGGTCTTCGACGGCAACGACCGGCCCGGCGTGCTCCTCGCCGGTGCCGCCCAGACCTACCTCAACCGCTTCGGCGTCAAGGTCGGCAACCGCCCGGTCGTCGTCACCGCCCATGACAGCGCCTGGCACGCCGCCTTCGACCTTGCCGAGGCCGGCGCGAAGCCGGTCGCCATCGTCGACGTCCGTCCTTCGGTGGACCGCGCCCTGGCCGAGCGCGCCTGCAACCTGGGCATCGAGACGCTGCTCGGCCACACGGCCAGCGGCACCGCCGGGCGGCTCCGGGTCAAGTCGCTGCGCGTCAATCGGACGAAAGGCGGCAAGGCCGGCGAGGCACGCACCATCCCCTGCGACGCGGTGCTGATGTGCGGCGGCTGGACGCCCTGCCTCCACCTCTTCAGCCACACCCAGGGCAAGCTGACCTGGGACGAGTCGCTCCAGGTCTACCTGCCGGGGGTCAAGACCGAAGCGGTGCAGATCGCCGGCGCCGGCCGTGGCCTCTGGGGCATCGCCAGCGCCCTCGAGGACGGCGCCGCCGCCGGCGCTGCGGCGGCCCGCGACGCCGGCCACGACGCGACCGCGCAGGCCCACGACGTCACGGCCGACCGCACCGGATCGGGCGTGACCTGCAAGGAGCTGCCGACGGACAGGAATCCCGGCACCGCCAAGGCCTTCATCGACTTCCAGAACGATGTGACCGCCAAGGACATTCGTCTCGCCGTCCGCGAGGGAATGCGGTCCATCGAGCATGTGAAGCGCTACACGACGAACGGCATGGCGACGGACCAGGGCAAGATGTCCAACGTCAACGGCCTGATGATCGCCGCCGATGCCCTGGGCAAGGCGCCGCCGCAGGTCGGTCTGACGACGTTCCGGCCGCCGTATACCCCCACCACCTTCGGCGCATTCGCCGGCTATCATCAGGATGCCACGTTCGAGGTCACCCGCAAGACGCCGATCGACCCCTGGGCCGAGGCGCACGGCGCGGTGTTCGAGCCGGTCGCGTTGTGGCGGCGCGCCTGGTACTTCCCGAAGGCTGGCGAGGACATGCACGCCGCGGTCTCGCGCGAGTGCCGTGCCGTTCGGGCCTCGGTCGGCATGTTCGACGCCTCGACGCTCGGCAAGATCGAGGTCACCGGCCCCGACGCCGTGACCTTCATGGAGCGGATGTACACCAACCCCTGGGCCAAGCTCGGCGTCGGGCGCTGCCGCTACGGGCTCCTGCTTGGCGAGGACGGCTTCATCCGCGATGACGGCGTCATCGGGCGCCTCGCCGAGGACCGTTTCCATGTCACCACCACGACGGGTGGCGCGGCGCGCGTCCTAAACATGATGGAGGACTACCTCCAGACGGAGTGGCCCGACCTGCGGGTCTGGCTGACCTCCACCACCGAGCAGTGGGCGGTCGTCGCGCTGCAGGGCCCCAATGCGCGCCGGCTGCTCGAACCCTTCGTCGAGGGGCTGGACATTTCCGAAGGCGCCTTCCCGCACATGGCGGCCGCCGAGTGCAGGGTCGCGGGCTTCCCCGCCCGGCTGTTCCGCGTCTCCTTCACCGGCGAACTCGGCTTCGAGATCAATGTTCCCGCCCGGCACGGCCGGGCCCTCTGGGAGAAGCTGTGGGAGGCGGGCCAGCAATACGACGTCTGCGCCTACGGGACCGAGGCGATGCACGTGCTGCGGGCCGAGAAGGGCTACATCATCGTCGGCCAGGACACCGACGGCACGTTGACCCCCGACGACGCCAACCTCAACTGGGCGGTCGGCAAGGCGAAGACGGACTTCGTCGGCAAGCGGTCGCTGATCCGGCCCGACATGGTGGCGAAGGGCCGCAAGCAGCTCGTCGGCCTGCTGACCGACGACCCGAAGGTCGTGCTGGAGGAGGGGGCGCAGATCGTCGCCGACCCGAACCAGCCGAAGCCGATGACCATGCTCGGCCACGTCACCTCCTCCTACTGGAGCGACGCGCTCGGCCGGTCGATCGCGATGGCTGTGGTGGCCGACGGGCGCGAGCGCGACGGGCAGACACTGCACATCCCGATGCCCGACAGGACGATCACGGCGAAGGTCTTCAAGAGCACGGTCTTCTACGATCCCGAAAACACCCGCATCAGCGCCTGACGATGGAGGACAGGATGAATATTATGTATCCCGCAGGTGTCGCTGGCGTGACGATCGCCGAGCTGCAGCCGACGACCCGGATCTCGCTCC
>DAIPYB010000108.1:0-7523 GCA_036782955.1 Pseudoxanthobacter sp.
GGCGACGCGCTCCCGAATTACGATAAGGCCCAGACCGACCATCGGCCGCAACTCCTTCAGTTCGCGGCGGACCATAGGGGCCGGTGCCGGGACGGTCAAGAGGGAGAATGCAATTCTTTCGTTATTGCGTCGGCAGCTTCACTGATATTGCGCGGATCGAGTCTCTGCCAGCCGGCCATGCGGTTGCGGAACCAGGTATCCTGCCGCTTGGCATAGCGGCGGGTGTCGATCGCGGCCTGCTCCAGAGCAGCGTCGAGGCTCATTTCCCCGCGCGCGGCCAAAATCAGGGGCTTAACGCCGATTGCGCGGGTTGCCGGCAGGCTGTCGTCGAGGCCGAGCGCATCGAAAGCCGCGGCTTCCTCCAGCCCGCCGGCCGCCGCCATCGCATCGAGGCGTGCGGCAATGCGCGCGCCGAGCCAGCCGCGCTCCGGCACCATCACGATGCGCGGCCCGATGACATGGACCGGAACCTCGGGGGGAATCGCCTGCCATTCGGCCAGCGACCGGCCGGTCGCCTCCAGCACCTCCAGCGCCCGCACGATGCGCTGGGAATCGCCCGACCGCAGGCGCGCCGCCATCACCGGATCGCGGGCCGCGAGCAGCGCGTGCAGTTCGGCCGCCGCCCGCGCCTGCCCCTGTTCCCGCCAGAACGCGCGCACCGCCTCCGGCACCGGGGGCACCGGCGACAGGCCATTCACCAGCGCCTCGAAATAAAGCCCCGTGCCGCCCACCACGATGGCCGGCACCCCGCGCTGAGCCGCTTCCTCCAGCATGGCGCGGCAATCCTCCACCCAGCGCGCGGCAGAGGAGGCCTCGCGGGCCGGGATATAGCCGTAAAGCCGGTGCGGCGCGGCGGCGAGGTCGGCGGCATTCGGGCGGGCCGTCAGAACGGAAAGCTCGGCATAGACCTGCATCGCATCGGCATTGACGATCAGGCCGCCCGTTCTGCGCGCCAGCGCCAGCGCCAGCGCCGACTTGCCGCTGGCCGTCGGCCCGGCTATCAGGATCGCCGACCGATGCGGGCGCCCGTTGCCCGCCCCGTCCGCGGAAGGCGCACCGGCTGGAGCGCGTGCCGAACCGGACATCATGACCGGAGCCCTTTCCAATGTCGCATTCTCCCGCTGCCGCAACAGCCCCGGCGCCGCTGGTGGCAACCCTCGTGGCCAATCCCGCCGCAGCGGCGCTGACGCCGGCCGCCATTGCCGAGGCCGCCGCTGCCCTGCCCGCGGCGACGCCCGCAACGCTGGCCGAAGGCATCGCCGCCGACCTTGCCTTTACTGCCCCTGCCGCCGGCTGCAAGGATTTTGAAGCTGCCGTGCGCGCCGCTCTCGGCAACCGGCCGGTGGATGTGTTCGTGCAGCCGCAGGCAGGGCGACGCAAGCGCCTGATCGTGGCTGACATGGATTCCACCCTGATCGGGCAGGAATGCATCGACGAACTGGCCGCCGAACTGGGCCTGAAGGAGCATATCGCGGCCATCACCGAGCGCGCCATGCGCGGCGAGATCGATTTCGAGCCGGCGCTGCGCGAGCGCGTCGGACTGCTCGCCGGACTTGAGGCGGGAATCGCGGAGAAAGTCTGGCGCGAGCGCATCACGCTCACCCCCGGCGGGCGGGCGCTGGTTGCCACCATGCGCGCCAACGGTGGCTATGCCGCGGTCGTCTCCGGCGGCTTCACGGTGTTCACCGCGAAGGTTGCCGCTGCCCTCGGCTTCGACGAGCACAATGCCAACATCCTGCTCGTTGAAGAAGGCCGCCTCACCGGCCGGGTGGCCGAGCCCATTCTCGGCCGCGAGGCCAAGCTCGCCCGGCTCGAGACGCTGATCGCGGAAAAGGGGCTTTCCGCCGCCGACGCCATCGCGGTGGGCGATGGCGCCAACGATCTGGCCATGATCCGCGCGGCCGGGCTGGGCGTTGCGTTCCACGCCAAGCCCGCGGTGGCTGCGGAGGCGACGGCGCGCATCGACCACGGCGATCTTTCCGCGCTGCTCTATTTCCAGGGCTATCGTCGCGAAGACTTCGCCGCCTGATAATCGCAAGTCCGGGCCAAACCCAGCCGGGGTCGTTGTTTCACTGTGCCGCCGCGCGGCACCACTGGAAGGCATAGGCCCGCGTACCGATGAAGGCCGTCTGCGGAAGACAGCTTCCCGCCTCGAGGCGGAAGCCGTAGGCGGCCAGCATTGCCGCCCCGTTGTCGCGCAGCAGGGCATTTTCGTCGGCGACATCGGTCGCCCGCGCCGGCGGCTGCACCAGATGGCAGTCGTCGTCGCGCCCGGTCACGTCCATCTTCAGCCCGAAACGCCCGACGACCGCGCGCGCCGCCCTGCATCCCCATCCGACGGAGCCGAGACCGAGGGCGCGGAAACGGCGGTCGAGCGCCGCGATGTCGTCGGCCCGCCGGTCGCGGGCACCGGGCAGCACGGCATAGAGCGGACCACCGCGCGTGCGCACGATCTCATGGGCGCGGGCGCGATAGGCCGGCGCCTCGGGAAAAGTGGTGACGAGCCCGATCGCGGCCATCTGCGGCGGCAGTTCCGCCACCAGAAAGCCCCACGGCGGCTCGCCGCCGGCCAGCAGCACGGTGGCACGGGCGGGGTCTTCCACCGGCGGACCGTCGGTGCGGAAGGCCGGATCGGCCCAGCCGGCATGGCTCCATCCGGTAACGCCGCCGAACACCGTCAGGGCAGTTGCCAGCGCCAGCACGATGCCGGTCGCCCGTTCCGCCCGCGCGGCCGGCAACAGGCGCGTTGCCAACAGCCAGATCGCAAGCGGCAACGCCATCTCAAGGGGGGCGAGATAGCGGCCGATACTGAACAACTTCATCCACACCAGATAGCCGACGAAGACGAAGGCCACGACAATCCGCCCGCGGGCGCCGAGCGGGGTCATGGCGCGTGCAAGGCCGGCACGCTCCGCCGCCAGCCGCAGCACGAAGCCGGCCAGCACCAGCGCCGCCAGCGGCCACAACACCTGATGCACGGTGATCTGCCCGATCCGGCGCGGATCGAGCGCGGTGATGAAAGGCCACAGCGCCGCCTCCAACAGCGATTTCGGCCGCCACAGCGTGTCGACCACGCCGACATCGCGGGCCAGCTCGCTGGGAAAGAGGCCGGAGAACTGCGGGTAGAGCGGGTTGCCGGTGGCCTGCCAGAGGGTCCAGAACCACCAGCCGCCGGAAAGCGCGATGCCGGCCAGCACGCCGAGGCCGAACACGAAGGCTGCCAGAAGACGCGACAGGATGGGCCGCGCAGGCGCCAGCAGCGCGGCGCAGAGCGCCACGGCGCACACGGCATTGGTCAGCTTCAGCCCGGTGGCCAGCCCGGCGAGCAGGCCGGCTGCCAGCAACAGCGCCGCCTGCGTGCCACCCGCCGGCCGCGCCGCGCCTTCGCTGCCCGGCACGCTGCCGAGACACAACGCCAGCGCCATCAGCACGGGAACGGCCGTCAGTCCGTCGCCCATGGTGTTGCCGAGGGTGGACAGGAAATTCGCCGTCAGCATCCCCGCAAGGCCCAGCAGCAGCGCCTTGCGCCGCCGCCGGCCTGCCGGCTCGCCGGAAAACACCAGCCACCCGACCGCCAGCAGCGGCCAGAACGCCAGTCCCTGCGCAAAGCCCGCCACGAACCCCACCGCCGCCGCCGGCAAGGCGCGGTTGAGCACATAATAAGGCAGATCGATCAGCGGGTTGAAATAGGTCTGCATCCCCGCGGGCGCGAGGTCCGTCCACAATCTGTCGTGAAAAAAGGCGAAGGCATTGTACCAGTGATAGTTCTGCAGGTCCCAGTTGGTATCCTGCCCGAGCAGCACCGAGACGAGCCCCGCCAGCAGCGGTACCGCGACAATGGCCAGCCGGAAAAGGCCGCGCCCGCCGCCCCGCACAGCTGCATCCATATCACCTGCCGCCATCGCGCTCCTCAATCGGCTCAACTGCGGAACACGAACCACTTGGCTGTGATGAAGTTCACCACCATGCCCGCGAGCGCTCCCACGGCGACGCCGGCCAGCGGCGCATAAGCGGTGTCCGGCAGCGACAGCACGGTGGCGCTGTAGGCGGCATAGTTCACCGCGCCACCGCCGATCATGGCCACGAAATATTCCGCGAACTCACGCAGCGCCGAAATATCGCGCCGCTGGCGGAAGGTGAAGCGGCGGTTGAACTGCCACGTCACCCATACTGCGAACACGAAAGACACCAGACGACCGCCGAACCGGCCAAGGCCCAGTGCCATCATCAGATAAAGCATGCCGGCATCGGCAACGAAGCCGAGCACGCCGGCAATGGCAAAGCGCAGTAACTGGGTGTTCATCGGCTGCCGCGGCACCTGCTGGAAACAGACACCGGGCCGCCGGCGAAAAAGCCAGCGGCCCGATTGTGGCGAGCCCCGCAAAAGGGCCGGCCGGGGCTTTTTACTCGCCGACGCGGATCGCCGTAAAGCGCAGATCGCCAGCCGGATTGGCCAGCAGCAACAGCACGGTCTTGCGGCCGTCCTTCTTGGCCTTGGCGATGCGTTCGGCCACGTCGGCCGGGCTGCTCACCGGCTCCTGCGCCACTTCCACGATCACGTCGCCGGGCTGCACCCGCTTTTCCGCGGCATTGGAGGCCGGATCGACATCCGTGACGAGAACGCCCTTCACGCTTTCGGCGATCTTGTATTTCGCCTTCAGGTCCGGGGTGATGGCGGAGAGCTTCAGGCCGGCGACCTCGGTGGCGGCGGCCTTCGGCGCCTTGTCGCCGGCGGCCTGCTCCTCGCTTGCCTCTGCCTTCTCGTCAAGGCGCTGGAGTTCGACCTGAATGGTCTGCTCCTTACCCTTGCGCACGATCACCACGTCCACCTTCTTGCCGACGGTGGTGTCGGCGACCATGCGCGGCAGGTCGCTCATCTTCGGCACATCGTGGCCGTCGAACTTCAGCACGACATCGCCCGGCTCAATGCCAGCCTTCGCGGCAGGCCCATCCGGCGTAACGCCGGCCACCAGCGCACCCTTCGCGCTCTTCAGGCCAAGACCCTCGGCGATATCGTCGTTGACTTCCTGAATGCGCACGCCGAGCCAGCCACGCCGGGTTTCGCCGAAATCGCGCAGCTGCGCGATAACATGGCTGGCCGTCGACGCGGGGATGGCGAACCCGATGCCGATGGAGCCGCCCGAAGGCGAGATGATCGCGGTGTTGATGCCGATCACCTTGCCATACATATCAAACAGCGGACCGCCCGAGTTGCCACGGTTGATGGCGGTGTCGGTCTGGATGAAATCGTCATAGGGGCCGGAATTGATGTTGCGGTTGCGGGCCGAGACGATGCCCAGCGTCACCGTTCCGCCGAGGCCGAAGGGATTGCCGATGGCCATCACCCAGTCGCCCACGCGGATCTTATTGGAATCGCCCAGCTCCACCGCCTTCAGCGGCTTTTCCGGCTTAACCTTCAGCACGGCCAGATCGGTCTTCTTGTCGCGCCCGACCAGTTCGGCCTTCAGCTTGGAGCCATCGGAGAAATTGACGGTGATCTCGTCCGCGCCATCGATGACGTGGTTGTTTGTCACCACGATGCCCGAGGGATCGATGACGAAGCCGGAGCCCAGCGACTGCACGCGCTGCGGGCGCTCCGCGCCCTTGCCCTGCCGGTCCATGAACTGGTCGAAGAAATCCTGAAAAGGCGAGCCTTCCGGCAGCTTCGGAATCGGTACCTGACTGGGTGCTTCCACCTTCTGCGAGGTGGAGATGTTCACCACCGCATCGAGCAGCCCTTCGGCGAGGTCGGCAACCGAGGCCGGGCCGGCGGGGTGGCCCGGCGCAGGGGCCGGCGGGGCGGCCGGCGCGGCATCGGAGGCCGCCTGCCCCGGCAGAACGGTGCCGAGGGCCAGCGTGCCGGCGAGGCCGAGCACGAGGCCGGCGCGCGTCAGGCGCGTGCGACGCGCGGCGCGGCGGGCACCGGCGGAAATCGTGGTGGCGGGCATCGTTTCATCTCCCGTGCATGAAGTCCGCCCGTCAGGGCAGGCAGCCGCGCACCCTGCCCGCCGGCATGTCCCCGCACCCGAGAAGGCGGAACCGGCGGTGGGCACGGCATGAAAAAGGCCGGAAAGCCAACCGTGGCAACACGGCAGCAACAGGGCGGCAACAGACTTTTCCGCTCTTTTTGCACGCCGGCCGCATGGTCGCCCGGCCCCCCGGGTCCGGCGGCACCCGCCGGGGGCGGGTTTGGGTCAGAAAAACGCCGGCATCCCCAACGGAGACGCCGGCGCCATTGCACGATGAAAGCGGGTCACGAACGGCCGGTCAGTGACGCACCAGCCAGACGAGGACGACACCGATGGCCAGAGCGACGAGGCCGCCGATGCGCAACACGTTGTCCGGCGTCTCCTGCGCCTGTCGCATCATCGCCTTCAGGCCGCCCGGCGCCGCGGCATAGAGCGTGCCTTCGATGGCAAGCACCAGCCCCAGCGCCGTCACCAGATCGTTCATTGCGCCGGAGCCGCCGCAGGCGCGCGTGGCGGCGCGGTGCGGCCCTTCGGGTCATTGAAGTAGCGGAAGAAGTCCGAATCCGGCGACAGCACCATGCGGGTGCTTTCCGGCTTCAGGGCCGCTTCATAGGCCTGCATCGAGCGGAAGAAGGCGAAGAAATCCGGATCCTTGCCAAAGGCGCCGGCAAAGATCGCCGCCCGCCGCGCATCGCCCTCGCCGCGCACTTCGTCGGAAGTGCGGTTGGCCTCGGCAATGATGACGGTCGCCTGCCGGTCGGCCTGTGCCCGGATACGGGCGGCGGCCTCGGCACCCTGCGCACGGATCTCGGTCGCCTCGCGCTGACGCTCGGTCTGCATGCGGCTGAAGATCGCCTGCGAGTTCGCTTCCGGCAGATCGGCCCGGCGCAGACGCACGTCCACCACCTCCACGCCGATGCCGTTGGCACGGCGCTGCACGTCGTCGCGGATGCGGCGCATCAGGTCCGGGCGGCTGTCGCGCACCACGGCGAGGAAGCTCTCCTCCGCCAGCACGGAGCGGATCGACGACTGCACGAACGTGGACAGGCGGCGATTGCCTTCATCCACATTGTTCACCGTCTGGTAGAACAGCACCGGATTGACGATGCGGTAGCGGGCGAACGCATCCACCACCAGACGCTTCTGGTCGGCGGCAATCGCCTCCAGCTCGGGCACCTGCAGGTCGAGCACGCGCTTGTCGAGATAGACCACGTTCTGAATGAACGGGATCTTGAAGTTGAGCCCCGGCGCGGTCACCGCCCGGCGCACTTCGCCGAACTGCAGCACGATCGCCTGCTGGGCCGGCGTCACGATGAACACCGATGCGTAGCCGATGACGGCAATGGCCGCCGCGACAATGAGACCGACGATACCGCCCCTCATTTCACGCCTCCCGCGCTGGCGGCCCCGGCGGCACGGGCGCCGGAAAGTCCGTCGAGCGGCAGGAAGGGCACGACACCCGTCCCGGCGGCTTTGCCGTCGATCAGCACCTTGTCACCCGAACCCAGCACCTTCTGCATCGTCTCCAGATAGAGGCGCTCGCGCGTCAGGTCC
>DAIPYB010000109.1:0-7506 GCA_036782955.1 Pseudoxanthobacter sp.
CCGGCGCCGGCAAGGGTGTGCTGCAAGCTCAGTGTGGGGGCGAAATCACCCGCCGAACAGGTCGCCCTGCCGGGTCATGTCGGCGCGGTTGAGCACCGCCCCGACCGTGCTCATGGAGCAGCGCAGCGCGCGACAGATATCCGTATAGGACATGCCGCGCCCGCGATAGATCTGGATCAGCCACGCCCGCGCTACCGGCGGCCGCAGGTAGTTGCCACCGTACTCGGCGACGAGGATGCGCGCCAGAGGATGACCCACGAGCCGCACCAGCCAGTAATCCGGGTCGCCGCCGGGCAGCTCGCGCGGGATATAGAGCGGCGTGCCGCTGGCGTGCTCAACGAGCGCCAGCGCCGCATCCTCACCGACCAGCCGGATCAGCGGCCACACCGCGCGCGGTGCCACCGGCAACGACACGCCACCCGGCGGCTCGTCCCGGTTCCGCCGTGCGGGTGCCGTCACCACAGCCGCACCCAGGCAACGAGCCGGAACTCGATCAGCTCGGCCATCGGATTGCGCCACACGAACCGCGCCAGCCATCGGCCCCGGCGGCACACGATCCGCCCCGACAGCCGGTAACCCATCTCCGTCATCCGCGCATGACAGGACGCAAGATCCTCGTCATGAGAGATGGCGGCTTCCAGCGCCTCCGGCCCGCACTGGCGGAGGCGGCGGCGCCTGCGATGATCCCTGCTCATGGCGTATTCTCCTGCAACGCGCGCCGCCCCTTCGCCGCCCGCACGCGGCGGCCGAGCGCGCGCATCGCCGCCACACCGTCGCCGGCCGGCGGCACGATGCCGAGGATCCGGGCCTGCGCGGCGATCACCGCATCCCGTTGCATCTCGCCAGCGCGCGATGTCGGCCACACAACGCCGGCATCGCGGCTCATCCACGCTCTGAGCGCCTCGATTACAGCCGAGGCCGCCGCAGGATCACGCAGCCAGTGCGGGTGATCGAGGCCCGTCTGGCGTCGCACGAACGCCGCCAGCGCCCGGTCCGTGCGGTCGCGCGTGATGCCGAGATGCCATGCCGACAGCCACAGCGCGCGCATCTTGGCCGCATACGGCCCCTCGATCCGCAGCGCCCCGCCGGCCGGAGCGGTCTCGCCGGCCAGCATCCGTAACTGCTCGATGACGCGGCCCGCCTCCGCCGCCGACAGGTCACGAGACGAGGACTTTCCCGCCGCCGCCATCATCACCGCGCGACGCGCATCGTCATCGAGCCCGGCCCGCTTCGCGAGCGCATGGATGGCGGCGATCTGAGATGTGCTCATAGCGCGCCTCCATCATCGTCCGCGTCATCCGGCCGATAGGTCAGCAGCAGCGTCTCGCGCCGGGCCGGGATAGCCTTCGGCTTCTTCGCGGCTTTCGCGGCTTCCCGTTCGGCGGCCTTCTTCGCCGCAGCGGCGGCCTTCTGCGTGGCCTCCATTTCCTGCAGTTCTTCGATGATGCGGGCGACACGATATGGCTCTGCGATCGTCAGCGTGATCGTGACCGTCGTCGCCGCGCCGCGCCGGGCGGACGTGCGATAGTCGTGCAGGTGCACGGAGTCGTCGTCGAGGTAGAGGATGCTCATGGCCCGACATCCTTACCATTTGCGAGGCGCCCTCGTACGAGCTCCTTGATCTCCGAAAGCATACGATCGAGCTCGACCATCAGGCGGTCCGCATCATCACAGACCATTTGATCGACATCGCCCCAGATCGACACGACGTCGAACAAAGCCGCCTTGCAGTCATCAATACGGCAGGCCGTGCGCCGTACAGCCAGGGCTGGCGTCCAACGACTCATCGGCTGGTGCCGGAGCATGCGGCCGCGCGGAGGGCGCAGGCGGTCAATATTTCGGACACTCATGACTGCCACTCCATGCAGCGCACGCCGCCACACGCGCCCTGCGAGCGCACGGACCGGCCGGATTGATCGATATGCGTCACTCGGAAAGAGACCGTGCCGGGACAGCCCGGCACCGGGCAGGAGAAAGCGCCGGCCAGATGGCCGCGCCGCGCCCGCATGGCCACAAACCCCTGCGCCTCGAAGCAGCCGGCAATGACCGCCTCGGCATGAGTCGCGTGCGAAATCACGTCGCTCATCTCACGCCTCCGATCTCGCCAGCCGCAGCCAGCACACCACGCACCCGCTGCATCACGCCCGCCTCTACGATGACCGCGCCGCGCGCATGCACGCGCAGCGCGGTCGCGCGGATCTCGCGCAGCACGGCCAGCATTTCCGCCGCCACTGCGGGGGTGATTTCGACGGTGCGGATTTTTTCGACAGGATCAGCGGTCATGACGCACCGCCTTCCGCCGGCGCGAAGCCGGCGATCCAGCCGGGCCGCATCGGATCGGAATGATCGCTGGCCGAAGACCCGAAGCCCGCGACCACCCCCACGAAGTCCGGGAAGGCCGGCGAGGTGATGAACAGCCGGTGGCCGTCGACGCCGCGCGCGCAGAACACCCGCAGCCCGCCGGCAACGCATTCGCCGGCATCAAACCGCGCGAGAGGCCTCAGGTATGCCAGGCTGAACCGCCCGCGGCGGACGGCATCGTCAATGTCAACGTCCAGCACCTTCCCAAGCGACTCCGCGGAAAGCCCCGCGTCCGCCTCGACGCTGTATTCACCGCTGTTGATGCTCGCGGTATCCAGATAATACCCGTCGAGATCCTCCACGGACGACGGATGCTGCATCACCGCCGTGATGCCGATGAAACAGCTGAACACATCGACGGCGTCCGGCTGCATCCATTCCGGCACGGGAAAAACCAGCGTCGCACCCGGATAGGCAACGGGCAGGCCATGGGGCGGCATGCTGCGGTCGATGAACGCCTGCGGGAGGGACACCCGCAGGCTTTCCGCGCCCGCGATCCGGCCGGCCGGATCGTGGACGGCGGCCAGCGTCCGGCCATCGGTGGCGACGAGCACCACGCCACCCTCAGGATGGGCGCGGATGGTCAGGCCATTCACCTTACGGCCGACGCAATTGGCGTTTGCCTCGCTCGCCGCGATCACCGGCCCCAGCCGCCACAGCAGATGGGCTTTAAACGTCGCATAGAACGACTTCATTTCCGGGTCTCCTCACAATGCCGCAATGTCGAGAGAAACCGCCTGCCATGCCGCCTCCGCATTCAGCCGGACATGGAAGCGGACATATTGCTTGGTGCCGACCACCCGCATGCTGTCGCGGATGGCGGTCATGGCGCGCTGCCAGCGCTCATCCTCGATATCGAGGCGCAGGATCTGGTAGAGGCCGGCCTGATTGACCCGTCCGGCCTGATCGACCGAGAAGGCCGTGTTCACCACGGCCCGCAGTTCCGGCCGGCTCTCGCCGCCCCATTCGATCAGGCATTCATCGACCAGGCGTTTTGCGATTTGCAGTTCCGGCCCGAAGTCGATGCGGTCGGCCACCTGCACGGTTACGCGCGAGCAACCGTCGATCGACAACAGCGAGATATTGCCCTTCACGCCGCCGGCCCTGGCGCCATATTCCTGCGCCAGCAGATCCTGATAAGCCACGATGTCCGCGAAGCTGTGCGCCTTGAAGCGCGCGATCTCGGCCGACAGGTCGCGGGCATAGCCGAGCAGCTTGCCGATCAGCTCGTCCTGCAGCATGTCCCGCGACTGGACCGCCTCGACCGGCAGCAGGGCGCCCTTGGCATCCGTCACATAAGAGCGGCCGCCGATCTCCTGCACGGGCGTCGCACGGGCGTGCCGCAGAGACGACGCAACGGCCGCCATCTGGCGCGCTAGGCTGGCGGCATCCACCGCCGTCATCCCGATCTCGACCACGCCGCCGGCATCGAGCGTCGCGGCGAGACGCACCGTCCCGTCGGCGCCTGCCGACACCATGGCTGCAAAATTACCCATTTCCCACCTCCTGCCGCATGACCGTCCGCGCGCAATCGACGGCATCGATGGCCGCCAGCAGGTGCGCGACGAGATCGGCCGCCGTATCGACAGCCATGGCGATCGTCAGTGCGCCGCCGGCGACCGGCGCCGCCTGCACATGCAGGCACACATGACCCGCTGCCGGGTCCGAGCCGACCGTGATCTTACTCATGGCGCGTCGCCTCCCGGCCGCCGGCCATGCTCGCCAGATGCGCCCCGACCGCGATCACCAGATTGGACAGCGCCGGCTCCAGCCCGGGCGCCGGCGCACCCGGCGCAGCCGGCGTGGCCGAGGCCACCTCCAGCGCCGCATCGACGAGCGCGCGGGTCTCGCCGGACCACCGCTCGACCAGCACCGCTCCCGCCAGCACGCGGATGTCGTCGGCAGACACCGCAGTGGCGCCCCGCCCGCAGGCCACGACCTGCCGGGCGATCTCCTCCGCAGGACGCTGCACGCGCCCCCCGCGGTGCGTCCGGCGCCGCGCCTGCGCGACCGCGCCGATGGCGTCGAGCACGGCCTGCAGTTCATCCGCAACAGCCTGCCCGGCCGACTGGCGCCGTACGCGGTCGAGGCTGGCCTGTATCGCGATGCCATCGCGCCCCCCAAACGCCATGCCGATCTGGCCCGGCGTCTGGCGCGTCAGCTGGCTGGTGGCCCAGATCGCCACGTCGCGCGGCCAGATCAGGCGCGGATCCTGACGCATCGTCAGGATATCGGCCACCTCGACGTCGTAGGCGGTGGCGACCGCATTTGCGATCATCTGCGCGGTGATTTCATTCATGGTCGGTACCCCCATGGTCGGTACTCCGGCGGAGGCCGGGCCTCAGCGGCCACGGCACGATGGTGGCGCCGGCTGCCGGCGCCTCTGAGACGATGACGGGATGGAGATCGCCGATGGCGATGGCGCGCGACGATGCCAGCGCGCACGTCGCCAGTTCCGCGTTGCCGGTCTCCTCGGCGATAACGATGTCGCCGAGCACGGCGGTGAGCGAGCGCACCGCCGCCGCATCGAGCGCCGCGCCGGAGCGCCGCGCCGTCAGCCGGTCACGCAGATGACGCAGCGCCGCAAGGGTGGGTGACAGTGCCATGGCTCAGGCCTCCGCCAGCGGCGCGGATGAGAGCTGCTGCCACGCGGCGCGGATATGCGCAGCGCTGAGCGCCGTCCCGTCGCCGGCCGCAAACATCGCCGCCGACCGGATGACCTTCGTCATCAGCCGCAGCGCGCCCGCTTTGCGGGCAATCGCCCGCAGCAGCTTGTTGGCCTCGCCGTCTTCGATACCCCACGCCGCGATCAGCATCTCGATGTCGCGCGCCTTGGGTGCCGTGCCGACAAAGCGGGTGCCCACGCGGCTGTAGAGCTGCGAGTATTGCGCGGCCGTCGCGCCCTTTCCGCCGGTCAGCCGCGCCAGCAATCCCTCGTTGCCGGCGACGATGACGCCGCAGCGGGCCGCATCCGGGATCGCACGCAGCTGATCGAGCGCTTCGGTCGTCAGGTGCTGCGCCTCGTCGACGACGATCAGCGCCGAGCTGCCCCGGACCCGGGCGGCGATGGCGCGCGACAGCCACAGCGAGCGCCGCTCCGCCACCCCCATCTCGTCGGCAAGGATCGCAAGCAGGCCGTTCGCGGTGCGGCAAGACTGGTCCGCCGTCATCACAAAGACGTTCGGCGTGCGGCGACGATATTCGTCGATGGCGCTGGTCTTGCCGATGCCGGCAACCCCGACCACGATGCCGAAGTCCCCGGCCGCCTGCGCGAAGGTCAGCCGGTCCATGATCTCCCGTGCCGTCTGGGTCGCGACGTAGGCCGGCGGCTCGGGCAGGGTCAGCACCGTGCGCGCCCGGGCCTCGCGACTGTCCAGCCAGCGCGTCACATCGCCCGCGACGCGGGCGTTATCGCCGCCGTACTTGCCGCCCAGCCATGCCGAGTACGTCTGCGGGGCGATGCCGGCTTCTTTCGCGGCTGCCGCCTGCGACAGCCCGCCCTCGGTCATTGCAGTGCGCGCCCGCTCCCGCAGGGCCGCCTCATCCGTCTCTTTCGTCACGATATCGAGCATGATAATGTCCTCTCGTTGCTGCTGAGCGCCATTGAGCGCCGCAATCCCTGCGCCGTGGACGACCTCACTCGTCCACGGCGTCCTGCCTCACGATGCGCAGCATCCGCACCCCGCGCCCGAAGCTGTCGATTTCCGGATCCGTATCGGCGTCCGCCGCCGGCTGCGCCGCCAGCGCGAGGGCACCGCGCCCCGTCACCAGCCGGACCGCGCGCGGATCGGGCAGCGCCGCGGGTGCATCCGGCGGCGGCGCCATGGCCACCAGTTCTTCCGGTGTGAGCGTGCGCGTGGCGGCCAGCAGATCTTTCTGCGCGCGGGCAAAGGCGTTGCGCGCACGGTGATGGGCATTCGCCGAAGCGGTATCCGCAAACCCGACGGCCTCGATCGCCGGGGCATCGACGACGTGCGCGCCGTCGAGGCGATAGACTGAGATGCCGGCATGCAGGTTGCCCGGGTCGAACCGCACCACAACCTTATTCCCGATCATGTCCGTCAGCCGCTCGTGCCAGTAGCGATTGCCCCCAAGGGCTACAGATCCGTCCTGCCGGACCGACACGCCTTCAGCTGCCAGCAGCCAGAGGCGACGCTGCTCCGCGGTCGCCCGGCGGATGATCGCGTCCGCATAAGATGCCGCGAAGGCCGCCGCGAAGCTGAGGCGCCCGCCACACACCCGGCTGCGCCGCCCGACGCGGGCGTTGTGCTCGATGACGCCTTCCGCCACCACGCGCACGAAGTCGTCGATCGGCACAGCCGACGCAGCGTAGTTTTCCGGCTTGGCGTCCGGCTTGTTGCCGGTATAGGCACCCGCGAAGGCGGGGTGCTTGGCAAGGTCCGTCGCGAAATCCCGCCACGCGCGCTCAATAGGCTTGCTCTGCCCGGCGTAAGGTGTGGTCCAGTGCACGGTCACGCCCAGCGCCGTCAGAACGCCCACTGGATCCTGCGGCCTGACTTTGAAGCGGAAGCGGTTTTCGGTGCCGCCGGTGAACCACTTGCTGGCAAACGCCCGCCCGTTGTCGAGCCAGCAATGCTCGGGGATGCCATAGGCCTCGACCAGATCGCCGAAAGCCGCCAGCACCGTGGCGGTGTCCTCGGTGCGGGCAATGCGATAGCTGAGGATCATCCCCGAATAGAGATCCTGAAACCCCACCATCACCGGGCGGGAGACCTTTCCGTCCGGCCACTTCACGAACACGTCCCACTTGTGGCCGTCCGCATTGACGGCCTCCAGCGCGTGGTACATCGATCGGTCGCGCTCCTGCGCCGGATACAGGCGCTTGAGCGCCTCGATCCCCTCGCGCGCCAGCACAACGACAGTCTTCGGCATAGCGTCGATCCTCCGTTCGAACGTTTTGCGGGATGGCAGTGCCCAGCCGCGGGCCTCGCCGATGGCTTCAAGGCGCCGGTAGCAGGCCGTCGATGTCGGCGCCTCCGCACGCAGATAATCGGAGGCAAACACCGCCCACGCCTCGGCCGGCATCCCGGCTTCTGCGGTGCGGCCGGCATGGCGCGGCGCCAGCGCCGGCAGCCAGTCCGCCCGATCCCGCCCGGCCACCAGATTGAGCCAGCAATAAAGCGT
>DAIPYB010000110.1:0-7503 GCA_036782955.1 Pseudoxanthobacter sp.
TCACCGGGTGGATTCTGGAAATCGACCGCGGCCGCGGCATCCCCTACGAGGGCAATTACTCGGTCTATCTGGAGAAGAAGGCCAAGCGCATGGAGCAGGAGGGCCGCGAGGAAGCCTCCCGCCAGCGCGCCATCGCCCGCGAGCGCGAGTGGATCCAGTCTTCTCCGAAGGCCCGCCAGACCAAGTCCAAGGCCCGTATCCAGGCCTATGACGAGTTGCTGGAGCGCAACGAGGCGCGCGTGCCGGGGCAGGCGCAGATCGTCATTCCGCCGGGCGAGCGGCTGGGCGACACGGTTATCGAAGTCGAGGGGCTCAACAAGTCCTATGGCGAGCGGCTCCTGATCGAGAACCTGTCGTTCAAGCTGCCGCCGGGCGGCATCGTCGGCGTGATCGGCCCCAACGGCGCCGGCAAGTCGACCCTGTTCCGCATGATCACCGGGCAGGAGACGCCGGACAGCGGCACCATCCGCCTCGGCGACACCGTGCATCTCGGCTATGTCGACCAGTCCCGCGATGCGCTCGACGCCAGCAAGAACGTCTGGGAAGAGATTTCCGGCGGCGCGGAGGTGATCCAGCTCGGCAAGCGTGAGATCAACTCGCGCGCTTATGTCGGCGCCTTCAACTTCAAGGGCGGCGACCAGCAGCAGAAGGTCGGCGCGCTTTCCGGCGGCCAGCGCAACCGCGTGCATCTGGCCAAGATGCTGAAGTCGGGTGCCAACGTGCTGCTGCTCGACGAACCGACCAACGATCTCGACACCGAGACGCTGGCCGCGCTTGAAGACGCGCTGGAGGATTTCGCCGGCTGCGCCGTGGTCATCAGCCACGATCGCATGTTCCTCGACCGCCTTGCCACCCACATCCTCGCCTTCGAGGGCGACAGCCATGTGGAATGGTTCGAGGGCAACTTCCAGGATTATGAGGAAGACAAGAAGCGCCGGCTCGGGCCGGACTCGATCATGCCGCGGCGCATCAAGTACAAGCGCCTCACGCGTTGACGACATCCCCCGGCCGCCCCCTAAAAAGGGCGGCCGGTTTCGTTCCGGCGGAGAAATGTCATGGTGGAATGGTCGGCCCGGCAATATCTGAAATTCGCCGACGAGCGCACCCGCGCCGTGCGCGAGCTTGCCGCGCGCGTGCCGCTTCGTGCGCCGCGCGTGATCGTCGATATCGGCTGCGGGCCGGGCAACTCCACCGAAGTGCTGGCGGAGCTTTGGCCGGAGGCGCAGCTGAGCGGTTTCGACACCTCGCCCGACATGCTGGCGACAGCGCGGCAGCGATTGCCGCAGGTGGCTTTTTCATACGCCGATGCGGCATCGTTCGTGCCGGCCGCAGATACGGACCTGCTGTTCTCCAACGCCGTTTTCCAGTGGGTGCCGGATCATCCGGCCGTGCTGGAGCGACTGTTCCGCGCGCTGAAGCCGGGCGGGGTCCTGGCGGTGCAGATGCCGGACAACATGGCCGAGCCGACGCACCGCCTGCCGGCGCAGCTCGCGGCGGAGGGGCCATGGGCGGCGGCTCTCGCGCAGGTGCAGGAACGGCCGCCGCTGCCCTCGCCCGGGGCCTACTACGATCTTCTCTGTCCCCACGCGGCCGGGATCGACATCTGGCACGCGGTCTATAATCACGTCATGGCGGATGCCGGCGCGATCGTGGAATGGGTGTCGGGCACCGGGCTGCGGCCCTATCTGGAGGCGCTTGAGGGCGAACAGCGGGCAGCCTTCGTGGCCGCTTACCGCGAGGCCCTCGCGCAGGCCTATCCCGCGCGGGCGGACGGCCGCCGGCTGCTGCGCTTTCCGCGCCTGTTTCTGGTGGCGGTGCGCGGCTGAGGGAGGGGGAAATGAGCGAAGCAATCCGCCCGCGCCCTGCCTTTCGCCTGCGGGGCCGGCTTCTGGAAACGCTCTGCACCGCCGATCCGGCGGATTTCCGCACCCGGCGGGTCGACGGGCTGGCGCTGTCCGGCGCGGGGATCGAGGGCGACCGGCATTGCGGCTTCACCCGCCGTTCCGGCGGGCGCGAGCCATGGTATCCGCGCGGCACGGAGATCGCCAATCCGCGGTCGCTGACATTGCTTTCGGTGGAGGAACTGGCGCAGACCGCCGGCGATCTCGATCTGCCGGGGCTCGATCCCGCATGGTATGGCGCCAACCTCGTGGTGGAGGGCATTGCCGGCCTGTCGTGGCTGCCGCGCGGCACGCGCATCGCCTTCGAAGGGGGCGCGTCCATCCTGATTTTCGACCAGAATGCACCCTGCCGCGTCACCGGCCGGGCAATTGCGGCCGCGACGGGACGGCCGGACGTGGAACTCGCGTTTCCGAAGACCGCGCGGCGGCTGCGCGGGCTGATCGGCTGGGTCGACCGGCCGGGCACGGTGGCGCCGGGCGAGGGCTTTGTCGCCCACGTGCCGGAGCAGTGGATTTACGACCGCCCCGAATGAAAAAGCCGCCGGCGAACGGTCGCCGGCGGCCTTTGACTGAAGCAGGCCGGGCTCAGCGCGGCTTGCGGATGGCAAGGCCGAAGAACAGCCACGTAAAGCCCTGCGACAGCAGGTCGACCGCCAGCACGAGGCCGAGCAGCCAGTCGGTGACGCCCGGCCACTGGGCGGTGATGAGCAGGCCGAAGGCGGTGGTGATGAGGCCGCCGAACAGCATCCAGCCCCAGCCGGGCGCCGGGCGCGCATCCAGCGCGGCGATGATGCGGAAGCCGCCGGCCACGATGACCGTGATGCCGAACACCAGCGTGAACACATCCGCCGCCACCATGGGCCGCGACACGGCGATGACGCCGGCAGCGGCATAGATCAGGCCGCTGATGAACCAGAAGATCACATGGCCCCAGCCACGTGCCTGAAAGGCCTGCGCGATCTGCACCACGCCGCCGATGATGAGCATCACACCCGTCATCCAGACGACCGCGACGGTGGCGGCATAGAGATTGCCGAGCAGCAGCAGCCCGAACAGAATCATCAGCACGCCCACGGCGACGAACCAGCCCCACTTGGCGCGGATCGCCTCGATCTTGTTCTGCAGAAAATCGGGGCCGGGAAAGAAGCCGGGGCCGCCGGGAGGACGCGGCGGCGGGGTCGAGGGATCGGACGGATTTCCCTGCGGCAGTTGGGTCGGCATTGTCGAACCTCACGTTGTGATTGCGCGTGGCCGCCCCGCCGGGCCGTCGGCGGGCGGTGACAGGGCAGAAAACGGCGGCCACGGGCAGCACAGCGGCAACTGCTGCGCGGGAGAAGCAGAATCGCACCGCATATGCCGAAGGCAACCGGCCACTTGGCAGAATAGACGAACGCGGCCATGCTTTGAATTGGCGCCGCCGGGGCGGCGCGGCCAAAAGCTGTTGTCGCAGGCCGCAGGGCAGGCGTTTCGGTCGCATTGTGGCGATCTTGTTCACGAATTCTGACTTATAACGGCGCAACGGCCCATCCCCCGGCTGCATGCCTTCGCGGCGGGCGGCGGCGAACCGGCCCGCGCGACAGATTTTGGAGACGCCACGCCATGACCCTTGTGCATCGCCCGGCCCCTGTTGTGTTTCTGGCCGGTCTCGCGGGCAGCCTTGCCGTTTTCGCCGGGGCGGCCCATGCGCAGGAAATGCCCGACGTGACGGTGGGAGATGTTTCCGTGGTGGACGTTTCCAAGGCCCGCACATGGGTGGTCAAGATCACGGCCAATGCCGCGGTCGGGCCGGCCTACTGGGGCGCCAGCGGATTCGGCGGCTATGGCTATCCCAGCCTGTCGTTCCGGCGGGCCGACCAGCCGGAAGACTTCGAATCGCCCGACGACGGTTTCAGCTGGGCGCTTATCGGACACGATACCTGGAAGGCGGGCATTCTCGGCCAGTACATGACCGGGCGCTATAACAGCCAGCACGGGCTGGAGGGCACCGAGAGCGTGCCGTGGGGCATCAACCTCGGCGGTTTTGCCGAGTTCTGGCCGGTGCCGTGGCTGCGTACCCGCGTTGACGTGCTGCACGGCGTGAAGGGCAATTTCGGCTGGTCGAGCAATATCGGCGCCGATTACGTCCGCCCGTGGAACAAGTTCACCTTCGCCCTCGGCCCGCGCATGACGCTGGGCGATGCGAAATATACCGACACCTATTTCGGCGTGAGCGATACCGCGCCGGCGGTGAACCCGAAGCTGAAGGCCTACAGCCCCGGCGGCGGCATCAACACCGTGGGGGCGATGGGCTCGGTCGACTACGAGTGGAACCAGCACTGGTCCACCGTGACCTATGTGCGCTACGATCGCCTGACGGGAAGCGCCTACGACAGCCCGATCGTCCAGAATGTCGGCTCGCCCAATCAGGTCACGGCCGGCCTGCGCGTCAGCTACTCGTTCGGCGTCAACTGGGGGCAGGGCCAGTAACGGTCGCTCCGGCGCCCCGCTATCCCGCATTCTCCGGCGACGGCAGGCGGCGCGGCCCGGACATCGCCGTTTTCGGATTGCCGCCAGAAGGAACCGCCATGTCTTCCACCGTTCTCATCACCGGGGCTTCGGCCGGGTTCGGTGCGGCCACCGCGCGCCGCTTCGTCGCCGCCGGCTGGAAGGCCATCGTCACCGGCCGCCGGGCCGACCGGCTTGCCGCGCTCGTGGAAGAACTGGGCGGGCCGGAAAAGGTGCATGCCGCCGTGTTCGATATCCGCGATGCCGGTGCCATCGATGCCGCCGTCGACGCGCTTCCCCCGGCCTTCGGGGATATCGACCTGCTCATCAACAATGCCGGTCTTGCCCGCGGCACGGCGCCCGCGCAGGACTGCGATCTCGATGACTGGCGCACGATGATCGAGACCAACATCACCGGTCTCGTCACCATCACCCACCGGCTGCTGCCGGCGCTGATCGCGCGCAAGGGCGCCATCATCAATCTTTCATCGGTGGCTGCGACCTATCCCTATCCGGGCGGCAACGTCTATGGCGGCACGAAAGCGTTCGTGCGCCAGTTCTCGCTCGGTCTGCGCTCCGATCTGGCGGGCACGGGCGTACGGGTCACCTCCATCGAGCCGGGCATGTGCGAGACCGAGTTCACGCTGGTGCGCACCGGCGGCAATCAGGCGGTCTCGGATGCGCTCTACAAGGGCGCGGAGCCGCTGCAGGCGGCCGATATTGCCGAAACGCTCTATTGGGTCGCCACCCAGCCGCCGCATGTAAACATCAATACGCTTGAACTGATGCCGGTGCGGCAGGCGTTCTCGCCTTTCCTGGTGGCCCGCAAGGCGGACTGAAGACCCGTGCTTCTGCGCCGCAATGCACGCGCAGCCTGCCTTCGCTAATGTGCGCGCCGGATGGCCACGGGCCCCGGCGCGCTTTTCTTTTTACGAACGCCTGCGCGGGTGCCGGCCGGGCCTGCATGGCAGGGGAGAACCGATCATGAGCGATACCTCTCAGGCGTCCGATGTCGCCGGCCTGCCGCCGGTGCTGAGCGTGTCCGGCACGGTGATGCACACGCCGGAGCGCGGCATCATCGAGATCTACGAGGGCGCTCTCGTGGAAGTCGGTGCCGACGGGCGCATTCTGGCGGTGATCGATGCCGAAGACGAGACGCGGGCGCAGCGCGCCGCGGCCGCGGCGGCGGCCGGCCGGCTGGTGAGCCTGCGCGAGGGGCAGGTGCTGCTGCCGGGGCTGGTGGACCTGCATGTCCACGCGCCGCAATGGCCGCAACTGGGCAAGGCGCTGAACCTGCCGCTGGAACAATGGCTGGCGCAGGCGACCTTTCCCCTCGAGGCGCGCTATGCCGACACCGCCTTCGCGACCCGCGCCTATGAAAGCCTCGTCGATAACCTGCTCGCCAACGGCACCACCACGGCGCTCTATTTCGGTTCGCTGCATCTGGAGGCAACGCGGCTTCTGGCCGGCCTCTGCCATCGGCGCGGCCAGCGCGCGCTGATCGGCAAGGTGGTGATGGACGACCCGGCGCTGTGCCCGGATTTCTACCGTGACGCCTCGCCCGAGGCCGCCATCGCCGAGACGGAAGCTTTCATCGACTACGTGGAAGCCCTGTCCGGTCGCGGCGGGCGCGTGCGCCCGGTGGTGACGCCACGTTTCATTCCGGCCTGCAGCGATGCCGCGCTCCGCGGGCTCGGCGAGCTTGCCGCCCGGCGCGGCGTTCATGTCCAGTCCCATGTTTCCGAGAGCGACTGGGAACATGCCTTCGTGCTGGAGCGCACGGGCAAGACCGACACCCGGGCGCTGGAGGCCTATGGCCTGCTCGGCCGGCACACCGTGCTCGCCCACGGCAATTTCATCTGCGACGACGACATGGAGGCGCTGGCCGGCTGCGGCGCGGGCATCGCGCACTGTCCGCTTTCCAACGCCTATTTTTCCAATGCGGTGTTTCCGCTGGCCCACGCGCTGGAGAAGGGCGTTCATGTCGGGCTCGGCACAGACATTTCCGGCGGCCCGGATGCGTCCCTGTTCTCCGCGGCACGCCATGCGGTGGCCGCTTCGCGGATGCTCAACGACGGCGTGGATGCCCGCCTGCCGCCGGCCACGCGCGGTCGCCTCAACGCGGCTGTCGACATCGCGGAGGCGTTCTGGCTGGCAACGGCCGGCGGCGGCATAGCGCTCGACCTGCCGGTCGGCGTCATCGCGCCGGGCTATGCGTTCGATGCCATCGTCATCGACACTACCCATCCCGACAGCGACCTGACCGTGTGGCCGGACCTCGACGAGCCGCAGGATATCTTCCAGCGCATCCTCTATTCCGCCAGCCGCGTCAACGTGCGCCGCGTGTGGGTGGACGGCCAGCTCGTGACCGACAAGGACGCCGGGCTCGACTGGGCATAACCCCTGAGCCGTTGCGATCCGCCCCGGTCTGTGCTGCGCTGGCCTTGCCGGGGCGAACCGGAGCGGGAGGACGGCCCATGCAATCGAAGATCATCGGCACCACGATGCCGGTTCTGGAACTGACGCTCGATGCCGGCGAACGCATCGTGGCGGAGCCGGACCGGCTGTCGTGGATGGCAGGCGACATCGCCCTCAACACCACCACGGCCACTGCTGGCGGCGGCGGGCTTCTGGGCGTGTTCGGCCGGGTGCTGGGTGGCGGCGGGTTGTTCATGACCGAATTCTCGGCCGGCGGCGGTGCGGCGATGGTTGCCTTTGCCGCCCGCGTGCCGGGCGAAATCCGCGAGATGCCGCTGAACGGCCGGGCGGTGTTCATGCATCGCCACGGCTTTCTCTGTGCCACGGCGGGCGTCGGTGTCGGTGTCGGGTTTCAGCAATCGCTCGGTGCCGGGCTTTTCGGCGGCAACGGCTTCATCCTGCAGAAAGCCGAGGGGCAGGGCACGCTGTGGGTGGAACTGGGCGGCGAGGTGGTGATCTACGATCTCGCCCCCGGTCAGGAACTGCTGGTGCATCCCGGCCACGTCGGCCTGTTCGAGGAAGGCGTGGGTTTTGAGATCACCACCGTTCCGGGCATCCGCAACATGATCTTCGGCGGCGACGGCCTGTTCCTCGCCCGCCTGACCGGCCCCGGCACGGTGCTGCTGCAATCCATGCCGCT
>DAIPYB010000111.1:0-7499 GCA_036782955.1 Pseudoxanthobacter sp.
CGGTCGTCTTGCTCTTGGAGCGGGTTGCCTTAGCCATGGTGGGCTTCCTTCCGGCCGCCGGCCATGCTCGCGAGATGCGCCCCGACCGCGATCACCAGATTAGACAGCGCGGTTTCCAGTTCCGGCGCCGCCGCACCCGGCACCGCCGGCGTGGCGGACGCCGCTTCCAGCGCGGCATCCACCAGTGCGCGCGTTTCCGGCGACCACCGCTCCACCAGCACCGCGCCGGCCAGCGCGCGGATTTCATCCGTTGAGATCGTCGTGGCCGCCGTGCCGGTCAGCAGGGCGCGGCGGGCGATTTCCTCCGGCGTGCGCGCGGCGCGTTCCCGGCCGAGGCGCTTGCGCGCAGCCTCGGCCGCCAGCACGAGAGCCAGCACCTCCTCGAGCTCGTCGCGCTGCACCGGCCCGGCAGCGATGCGCTGCACCTGATCCAGCGCCGCCGTCACGGAGACATGGTCGCGTCCGCCCATGGCAAGGCCGATATCGCCCGGCGTCATACCCAGCCGCCGGGCGACGTGCATCGCGACCTGGCGCGGCCAGATCAGTTCCTGCGCGCGTCGCAACGACACGATATCGGCCGGGGCGACGCCGTAAACGGCACCGACAACATCGGCAATGAGGGCAACGGAGGTCATTTCCGGGGCTCCTTTTCGATTGATGAATGAGGGCAGTTGGCGCGGCAGGCCCGATAGAGCTGCACCCGCACCGGTGAGCCCACCATGAAGGGGGCCGACTGATGCCGCACACACTCGTCGGCCGGGATTTCGCGCAGCACGGGGCAGTCGACGGCACCGCGCATCAGTGCTGCGCGCACCGCCGCTTCAACCCGGGCGAGATTGCCCGGGTAGCTGTTGCTGATGATCTGGCTGACGGTCGATGAGCCGTAACCGATCTTCACGCCGGCGGCCTTCTGACCGCCGGCGTCAGCCTCGGCGGCGAGATGCCGGACCCATTCCGGCAACGGCCGCCATGCAGCGGCGGCTTTCTCGGTCATGCTCATGCGAGATCCTCGCCTTTGACCGGCCAGACAATCTCGCCCAAGTTGGCATCCCAGACGCACTTGATGTTCGTCACCTGCGGCGGGCGCGGGCCGGTGTCCCGGATCAGGGCGTATTCGGTCAGGATTCCGGCGTAGCCCAGACCCTTGCCGGGGGTCACGACGCGCAGGTACCCGGCGCGACGCAGCATCCCGCAATAGCTCTTGGCATCGACTTCGGAGGCATCGGCATAGACAGCGATCGTGCGGACCGTAAATCGCCGCTGGATGCGCATGGCCACCCACATGCGCGCGCGCCCCGAGGCCGCCCGGATGCTGGTCCCGTCGCGGCGCACGCGCGGCGTCACCGGTCCGGCATCCACCGTCAGGTGATACGCCACCCCGTCGCCCTGCACCTCCTCGACGATGCCGGCCTGCGCGAGGCTGCGCAGGTAGATGGCGGCGGACGATGGATGGCACAGCGCCACGTCAGCCGCTTCGCGGGTCGTGATGTGCCGGCGTTGCCGGATCGCGGCCCAGATGGCATCGCGCACACTGATGCCGCCCGGCCGGTCGTGTTTGGGGCGGCGACCCGCCCTGAGGGTGGCGGCGCTCATGCCGGCACCTTCCGGGTCGGGGCCTCGCCGGTGTAGAGGGTGCGCTCGCCCCACCATGCCCGGGTCGCAACCTCGACACCATCGCGCACGGCCTCCGGCTCGATGCGGCTCGAAAGGTTGACCACGATGCGCCGGATGCGGCCGTGCGCATGCGCAACCAGATACGCAAGCAGGTCATCAGCCACCGCCGTGCGGCGGCAAAACATCTCCGCCAGCGCCCGGGCATCATCGAGCGATGCCGGCTGGGCCGAGACATAAACAAGGATGCGGTTAGCGATGCGCTCGATGCGCTGCACCTTAGCCGCAAAATTCTCCTCGCCGATCATGACGATCGGCGCCCCGCTCGCCATGTGGAGCTAGCGCAAAATCTCAAGATGCCCCTTCTCGAAGGCGATATCCGCCTCGTCCACGATCAGCACGCGCTGGCTTTCCGCCAGCTGCGCGGAGATCGCCTCGGCCGTCTTGCTCATCCGCTTATCGATCGCCACGCCCAGCTCGCGCGCTACCGCCTCGATCAGGTCGCGCTTGGTCCACGTCGAGCGCACCTCGACATAGGCGGCCCCGGCCTCGATCGCGTTGACCGTCGCAGCAACCGATTTGCCGTAACCGCTCGGCCCGTGCATCAGGACAAGCCCCGGCAGATGCGGATCGCGACCGCGCACGGCCTCGATGGCCTCCGACAGAGCCATCACGTTCGCGAGCATGGCAGCGCGGGCCTTGCCTTTGATTTCCGGTTGTGACACGATGATCTCCTCCTAGAATTGGACTACCCGCCCCGCCCGGCGCCTACCGGGCGGGGTATTTCGTTTCAGGCGCTGAAAAGCCCGGATGCCCGCAGCTTCTCGACCCGCATCGCCGCCCGGAACTCGGGCAGCGTCTGGTAATCGCGATGGAAACGGCGATCCGCGTCGCTCGCATCTTCGCCGGCCGTGAGCGCCGCATCGATCCGACGCCACCGCTCCATTGCCTCGCGCTTGGCGCGGCGCTCGCGGTCTTCCGGGGTTTCGGGGCGTTCCGGCAGGCGGATGATGGCTGCCGGCGTCACGACGGCCGCCGCCTTCTGCGGCACCGCCGGCAGTTCCGCTCCCGCCGCATCGGCCGCGCCGGCCAGCGCCGGCGTGTGGTACGGCACCGAGGCGCGCGGCAGCGTCGTCACATTGTCCGGCGCCACCGGCACCCGCGACCGGGCCACTTCCTCGGCAATTTCGTGGTACGGCCGCAGGGTGCGCTTCGCCCGGTGCAGGTCCTTCTTGGCCGCGGCCGCCGCCGCGCGCTGTTCCGCCTTCGCCCGCGCCGCCACTTCGGCACGACTGACGCCGGAGCGTTCGGGGCATTCGGCCACGCACAAAAAGGCGTCGTCCTCCACCGCGTAGACATAGGCCCGGCCCATGTCGGTCGGATCGAGCCGAACCCGCACCCGGCGACCGGGCTCCAGACCCGGCCCCCAGAACGTGCCGCCGTCCGCCGGGAAGCCCTTTTTCGTCACGGTGCGGATGCCGTCGCCCGAGGGCAGATCCCACAGCAGCAGATCCAGTGCGCGCTCGCTGGCCACCCGGCGCACCACACCTGTCCATCCGGCCTCCACCTCGGCCGGCGTGCGGCCGTCGAGGCCCTCATGCGGCCGGTGCTGATATTCTGTTTCGGCCCACATATCGACCTGCCGTTGCAGTTCGACCTGATCCATCGACACGCAAAACGCCTTGGCCTCGTCGCGGTCGCCGATCCGCTCCGCGAACGATCGCCGCGCCTCGATCGCGCTGCGATCCGCCACGTTGTGGCCGATAAAGCCCGGCAGGCGCGGCATCAGGTCATGCTGCAAGGTGCCAATGACCCGTTCGACGTGCCCCTTGTCGGTCGGCGTAAAGGCCGGCGACAACGGCGCATCGATCTTCAGTGCCTCCAGCACCCCGCGAACAATTCTGGCTTTGAAGTCACTGCCGTTGTCGGTCTTGATGGTGTTCGGCACCCCCCACGCCAGAATGGCGCGGCGTACAAGCGCGATTACCGCCGCCGCGCGCGGCGTGCGCGTCACAAGGATCATCGTCCGGCGCGTGTAGAGATCGATCAGAACGTAGACCGAGTGCCGGCCATCCTTCAGCAGCACGTCGGCAGGGCTGGCGTCGATCTGCCAGATGTCGTTGGGGTGCTCCCCTGTAAATTGCTCGCCAAAGGCGAACTGATACTTGGACCGCCACGCATCCGGGTTCTGCACCGACAGGATGAGGCTTTCGTTTTCGGCCTTGAGCTTCTTGATATGCCACTGGAAGGTGCGCAGCGGCGGCATTTCCACCACCTCACCGCTCGGCATCACCAGTTCAGCCCCGAAATTGCCAATGATCTGGTCGCGCATCGCCCGCGCCGACAGGTGCGGCCGGTCGGCGATGATCGCCAGCAGCGCCTTGCGCACCGCGCCCGTGCCCTCGATCTTGCCGCGCGGATCGATGGCGAGATCCAGCACGCCCGTGTCCTTGCGCGACTGGAACCGCCCCCGCAGAGCCTGAAACTCACCCGCCTTCACCGTTGCGATGATGCGCTCCAGCGTGCGAACCGACATCTTCGAGCGGCCTTGGAAGACCCATTCCGGCAGACTTGAAATCGCCTTCGGCGCCGCGACCGGCCGCCCGGCAAACCAGTCGGCCTTCGCCGAAAGGAAGAACAGCACGAACCCTTTCAGGGCGTCGCCGGTCGGCAGGCAGGTCTCCGCGCGGAACTCCTCATAGGCCCGATAGATTTCGAGCGCCGCGTCCCGCCTTGCAATGGCCTTGTCGCCGCTCGCAAGGCGGCCGTCTTCGCCGCAATCCAGATCCACCATCTCGGCCAGCCGGGGGCCGACGCGCTCCGCAACCACCGCGCGGATGCGGGCGTGCTCGCGGATCTGCTCGCGGGCGCGGTAGGCCTCCTGAGCCTTTTCCGGCAGGGCAGACAGGGGATATTCATGCCCGCCGCCACTCTTTTCGCGCGGGCGGGATGCCCACCCATCGCGCTCAGCTCGTAGTTGGAACCCCCTCAGACTTGACGGCACCCCCGGCAACTTCCGCGCCGCCCACTCCTTCGCCGTCTTCCAGATATCAGCCGCGCTCATGGCTTGCGCTCCGTCTCACGGGTCGCCCATGCCAGCGCCTCGGGGGTCAGTGAGGCCCGCAGGTTCGCCTTGCGCGCCTTGAGTTGCTGCTCCTGCATTTCGAGGATCATCAATTCGCCCAGCGCAGCGGCCTCGGTCGGGATGGCGCGGTGATCGCATGCCTCAACGATCACCATCAGCGCCCGCGCATCGCCCGTGGCGCGCACCAGCGCCGGCAGTGCCTCCGCCGGAAACCGCCACTGCGCCGCGCCCGGCGCACACCATTTGTCGAGGGTCGGTTTGCCGATCTCGCAATCCGGGTAGACCCGGCTCATCTCCGCCGCCACCGCATGGCGATCCATGCCGCGATCGCGCGCGGCCACAAGGGTTTCCGCGATGGCATCGCGCAGTCGCCCGCCAAGCCCCGGCAGGGTCGCCTGCGGCATGCGCAGGTCAAAAAAGCCCTGCGCTGGATCGGGACGGCGGCGGACCATGGTTCAGGCTTCCTCGTTCGTGGCGGGCCGGCGGCGCGCCGCCGCGGCGTGGGTCTCGCAATAGGGCTGTTCGATGGGGCACGGGGCCGAGCACATCAGCCGCGTCTCAGGCGGCGCATGGCGCTCCTCGCCCCACATCGGCCACCGGCAGCATCCGTCACGGATCTCCATGATGGAGAGGTGCCCGACCGGCCGCGCAGGGGCGGGCTTTGGCGGCGCGATTGGCACCGGAGCCGGAACTGGTTCCGGTGCCGGCTCCGGCCGAACGGCCGCCGTCACCGGCTTCGGCGCCCCGGCCATCCGAACCCGCACGATTGCGGCGCCAGCCCCAAAGCCAACCAGCACCGGACCGGCCGCGCGGGTTTCGGGATGCCCATGGATAAAACCCGCCACCGCGCCCGGCGTGGCGCCGAGCATCATGGCGATGCGCCGTTGAGTGATGCCGCCCAGCAGCCCGCCCCGGATCGCCTCGATCTTCTGGGTCATCGTCATGTCAGACCAGATCACGATGCGACCCTCCCGGCGGGCGGGGTGCCGGCGCCCCGCGAGGGGGGGTGAGCGCAGGGCGCCGGCGCGGGCTGCTGTCCGCTGGGGGGGGGTAGAGCAGAGGCAGCAGCCCGTTCGAATCGCTGAGTCGCCATTCCTGTCATCACGAGACCTCAGAAACGCGAAACGACGGTGGCCAGCGCAGCCACAAGTATGGCCAGCGCGGCGGCGAGGATCGCGGTGGCAGCAAAGGCCATCGCGAGGCGGAAGCGGATTTCTTCGGGGCGGAGATCGGCGGTTGAGCGCACCACGTGCCGACACCGAAAACGGCGTTCGTTCATGCCGAAATCCCGTAATTTGGATAATGCGCCACCGTTTCCGGTGGGGTAGGTTTGTCCCGTCGACGGCAAACGGGGATCCGGGTGCCGTCGGCGCGATAGCGAGATGGCCAGATCTGGCGTGGCGACAGGCCGAGGAACTCGGCAATCGCCATCTCCCCGTGGAAGTGGGGGCGGCGTGAGGCGATCCGGCAGGCGTCGGTCGAAAGCCTCATATGGCGCGAAAGGCCCTCAAGGGTCGTACCGCTGACGCGCAGTGCCATCTTGATTTCTTCGTGGTGCCAGTCGCCTCGCGGCGTCTTGGCGACAGTCCACTGGCCGTTCGGTCTGCGGATGGCCATCGGTATTCAGGTCCTTCTCAAACCCGGCGTGCAGGCCGGGTTTTTTGGAGGGATGGAAGGTCGGTTCCGAACTAATGGCTGAAAACAACCATGTCATCAAGCCGAAAACAGCGATTCCATGCTAGTTTCTCCGGAATTTTACGCGAATTCCGCCAAGTCACTGAATAATATAGCGATTATCAGCACGGAAAACTGCCATGCTGTCCTCGAATTTTGCCATGTTGATAGCGGAATATCGCCATGTCGCGCACCGTGAAGGCCGATGACCCTCTAGCCGCAGGCCTGGTGGAGAGGCTGCGCCGTTGCGCATCCATCGCAGGCAGCGGCGACAAACTGGCTGAGATGTCAGAGATTCCTAGGCGTACCTTAGAGAGTTATTTATCTGGCGCCACCCAGCCAAAAGCATCAAGACTCGCTGCTATAGCCAAAGTTACTGGCGTAAACCTGCATTGGCTTATTACTGGCGAGGAGCTTTCCGGCGATATAGGGGATATAGTTTCAATTAGCCAACTTTCGCTTTCCGCGAGTGCTGGCCATGGAGCCCTTGTTGTCAATCAGGAAGCCAAAAGATATCTTGTGAACTCAAGGATACTTGAGTCTCTCCGCCTCAGATCGGAAGACGCCGCCGCAATAACAGCGACCGGCGATAGCATGTCGCCAACAATAGAAGATGGAGAAACTCTTATCGTAGATAAATCGGACGACGTTCAGACCCGATTTTTAGATAATAAAATTTACGTGTTCTCAGTCGGTGACGAAAGTTTTGTGAAGCGATTGCGTCGCGACTTTGGCCGCCTGATCGCCGTGTCCGACAATCCAGTGTATCCCGAGCGTGAGATTCCCGCCGAACTGCCGTTCCGGATCATCGGCCGCGTCCGCTGGATCGGCAAAGCCATCTGATGTACCATCCGGCGGCTGGATTGCCCGGTGCAATCCCCGCCATTTCACCTTGCGCGCCATCCCCGCGCCCCGCCGGCCTCGATCTTGCGCGCCGCCACGGTACCCGGCCGGCTGCAGCATCTCAAGATCCGGCGAAATCCGAGGAAATCCGGGATAATCCGGCCTCAACCCACCGGCCACCCCGCGATTCCCCGTCCATCCACGCCCCGCCATCCAATATTACGGGTCACACGACGAGGAGTGGGCCTTCTTCGAGCCCTTCGTGACGACCCGCGGACCGCACAGC
>DAIPYB010000112.1:0-7439 GCA_036782955.1 Pseudoxanthobacter sp.
GGGGCTGTTCTTTCCCATCGATCCCGGTGCCGATGCCAGCCTCGGCGGCATGGTTTCCACCCGCGCTTCCGGCACCAACGCGGTGCGCTACGGCACGATGCGTGAGAATGTCCTGGCGCTGGAGGTGGTGCTGGCCGACGGCACGGTCATCGACACCGCCCGCCGCGCCCGCAAGAGTTCGGCCGGCTATGACCTGACCCGCCTGATCGTGGGCGCGGAAGGTACGCTCGGCATCGTCACCGGCGTTACGTTGCGCCTGCACGGCCTGCCGGAAGCGATCATCGCCGGCGTCTCGCCGTTCGCCAGCCTCGATGCCGCGTGCCGCGCGGTGATCGCCACCATCCAGAGCGGCATTCCGGTGGCGCGCATCGAACTGCTCGACAACGCGGGGATCCGGGCCGTCAACCTGCATTCCCATCTGGCGCTGCCGGAACAGCCGCATCTGTTCGTGGAGTTCCACGGCTCGCCCGCCGGCACCGCCGAGCAGGCCGAGACCTTCGGCGCCATCGTGGCCGAATATGGCGGCGGCGCGCTGGAGGTGGCCCACCATCCTGAGGATCGCAGCCGGCTGTGGCATGCCCGCCATGAGTTCTATTTCGCCGTCCGCTCCCTGCGCCCGGGGACCGAGCCGATGGTCACCGATGTCTGCGTGCCGATCTCGCGCCTTGCCGCGTGCATCGAGGAGACCATGGCGGACGTGGCCGCGACCGGTCTGGTGGCAGCGGTTGCCGGCCATGTCGGCGACGGCAACTTCCATGTGCAGGCGATGGTGGATACCGCCTCGCCGGACGAGATCGCGGCGGCCGAGGGCTTTCTCAAGCGCCTCGCCCACCGGGCCCTCGCCATGGACGGCACCTGCACCGGCGAACACGGCGTGGGGCAGGGCAAGATCGCATATCTGGACGAGGAACACGGTGCGGGTCTTGCCGTGATGCGGGCCGTCAAGCTGGCGCTCGATCCGGCGGGCATCCTCAATCCGGGCAAGATCATCGGCACGCAGCGACTGGTCGCGCCGGGGGTGGAAGCCGATTTTTCACGCCGCGTGCCGGAAGCCGTCTGAAGCGGCGGCACCGGAACACTGAACAGGCGGAGAGCGCGGGGGGCGCGGACCAGCAGGGCCGGCACCGCGCGGCGGCTCTGAGGGAGGCCGACCCTGAACGCATTGCTCATGGCTGTGGGCGTCGCCATCATCATGGCGTTCGCGACCGCATTCGTCGGCCCCTATTTCGTGGACTGGACGCAGTGGCGTCCGGCGATCGAAGCGGAGGCGACGCGTATTCTGGGCCTGCGCGTGCGCGTGCTGGGGGCAGCAGACGTGCGCCTGCTGCCGGTGCCCTCGATCTCGCTCGACGACGTGCGCGTGGGCGCGGCCGATGCGCCGGTGCTGACGGCGGGGCGGGTTTCCGCCGAGATCGACCTGCCGTCGCTCTTGCGCGGCGCGGTACATGTGACCGGGCTCGACCTCGACCGGCCGGTCATCCGGCTGGCCTTCGACGACGGCGGTGCGCTGGTGCTGGCGCCGGGCGCGCGGGCGACCGGCGCGCTGGGCAGCACGGAGGTGGCGCTGGAGGGCGTGGGCCTGCGCGATGGCGCGGTCGAGATCAGCGATGCGCGCAGCGGCCTCTCCTACCGGCTCGATCATCTGGCCGCCACGCTGGATGCCCGCTCGCTGGCGGGGCCCTATCGCATGACCGGCTCGTTGCAGGCCGGGGACGAGCCGGTTTCCTTCAGTCTTGCAACCGCGGTGCGCGAAGGCGACACGGTGAAGCTGAAGACCGACCTGTCCTCGCCGCGCTGGCCGATGCAGATTGCCGCCGATGGCGCGGTGGAGCTTTCCGGGCCGTTGCCGGTCTATTCCGGCCGCTTCGCGGCCACGCCCCCGCCGCCGCCCGCCGGGGCTGCCAAGGCGGCCACGGCCGCGCCCCCCGCGCCGCTGCTGAACCGCGTTTCGGGTGCCTTCAGGCTGGAATCCGCCGGCCTTGCGCTTTCCGGCCTCGAAGCCGGCTTTGGGGCCGGCGGCAATGTGGCGGCCTTCGACGGGACCGCGAACTATGCCTTCGCACCAGCCCCGCGCTTCGATGTGGATCTGGCGGCAAAGCAGCTTGATCTCGATCTTCTGGCCGGCTCCTCTTCCGGCCATGTCGTCAGCCCTTCCGCGGCGCTGGAGATGCTTGCCGCCACTCTGCCCGCGCTGCCACTGCCGGCGGTGCCGGGGCGGCTGCGGCTGGAGGCCGGCTCTATGGTCATGGCCGGTGGCATGGTGCTCAACGGCCGGCTGGATGCCAGCCCCGGCGCCGAGGGCTGGCAGATCGCGGCACTTTCGGCGGAGCCGCCCGGCCGGTCGCGGCTCTCTTTCAGCGGCACCATGCAATCCGGCCGCGAACCGCGGCTTGAAGGGCGCATGCGGCTGGCCAGCGAGCAGCCCGGCACATTCGGCGCGTGGCTGCGCGGCACCGCGCGCGTGCCCACCGGCCTGCAGCCGGTGTCGCTGGAGGCCGGTTTCGCCTTCGACCGCAGCGGCCTGACGGTCGGCGATTATGTGGCCCGCCTCGGCAATGACCCGGTGGAGGGTGCCCTGAGCTGGCATCCCGCCGCCGCCGGTGCCAAGGAGGCCGTGTCGCTTTCCGCCCGCGCGCGGCGGCTGGATTTCGACCGCGTGGCGGAACTGGGCCGGGCCATTGCGCCCGGCGGGCTGGCGGGGTTGGCGGAGGCGATGGATGGCGATATCGCCATTGCGGTTGCGGCCGACAGGGCGGTCGTCGGTGGCATCGACGGGCGGGCCGTGGATGTGGAGGCCACGTTTGCCGGCGGCAATCTCGACGTGCGCCGCCTCGACATCGAGGATCTGGCGGGCGCGCGCATCAGCGCCACCGGCACGGTGGAGGCCATCGGCACCCGCCCGCGCGGCAGCCTGACGGCTTCCATTGCCGCTTCCCGTTTCGAGGGGCTGGTGGCCCTTGCACAGGCCATGGCGCCGGAGGCCCCGGGCCTTGCCGCCTTCGCGCGCGCGGCGCCGTTGCTGGGGCCTGCCAGCCTCGATGCCCGTTTCGAGGCCGGGCCTGTCGGGCCGGCCTCATCGATGAAGCTTACGCTGGGTGGCGACGTCGGCGGCTCCGCGCTGGATGTGCGCGGTTCGTTTACCGGCACTTTCGACGACTGGCGCGAAGGGCTGATCGGCCTCAGCATCGAAGCGCAGGGGCCTGACGGTATCCGCCTGATCGGCCAGCTCGGCCTGCCGGTGGTTCCCGTGCGCGGCAGCGGCCCGGCCGGGCTCGCGCTGTCTCTGACCGGCCGGGCGGCGGGAGAATTGCAGACCGTCGTGGCGGCGGATTTCGCCGGCTCGCGGCTGGATGTCAGTGGCCACCTCACCGCGCCGGCCACCAGCGACGCCGAAGGCAGTTTCGACGTGAAGCTGCGCAGCACCGATCTGGCACCGGCCGCGGTGGCCTTCGGCCAGATCGCGCCGGGACTGCTCGGCTCGGTGCCGGCCCGGCTTGACGCACATCTGGAGATGAAGGGCCGGACCGTTGCAGTCAGCCGGCTCGAGGGCAATGTGGCAGACAGCGACATCGTCGGCGACGGTACGCTGAGCCTTGCCGCAGCCCGTCCGGCGGTGCATGGCGCGCTGTCGGTGTCGGATCTGAGCGGTCCCTTTGCCGCCGAACTGGGACTTGGCACGGGCTCGTGGTCGCTGCTGCCGGCCGATGGCGGGGTCTGGCCGGACAGCGCCTTCGGCCCGAGCCTGCTTTCAGGGGCTGATTTCGACGTTGCGCTGAAGGCATCCGGCGTCGGACTGGGGGTGTTGACGCTGACCGGGGCAACCGCAACGCTGAAGACAGCGCCGGGCGTCATTTCGTTCGACGGCATCGCTGGCGCGCTGGCCGGGGGCAAGCTCTCCGGCTCGCTCTCGTTCAACAGCGGCGAACGGGGGGCGGTGACTGCGCGCGGGACGCTTGCGCTGCAGGATGCTGACATTGCAGTTCTGGCGGGCAGTGCGCCGGGCGGGCTTTCCGGCATCGTCAGTGCCAGTCTGTCCGGCGAGGCGACGGGCCGCTCGGTTGCGGGTCTCATGGCGACGCTGTCGGCCAATGGAACACTGGAGGCCCGCGATATCGCGCTGCCGCAGCTCGATCCGGGGGCCTTTGCCGCCGTGCGCGCAGCGGCCGATCAGGGCAGCCTGCCGCTGGAGGAGGGGCCGGTTGCCGGTGCCTTGCAGGCCGGCTTCGCCGGCAGTCCGCTGCAGATTGCCGGCATCGCCGGCACGCTGACCGTGACGAACGGCATTCTGCGCCTGACCGACGGCAATTTTCGTCTGGCGGTGCCCGATGCAGCCCTGCGCGGCGCGGCGACGCTGGATCTGATCCATGCGCAGACGGACACCAGCCTCACGCTGTCGGTTCCGGCGGGCGATGCCGATCCGGACCGGGTGGCCGATGCGGTGCCGTCTGTGGGCGTACGCTATTCCGGCCCGCTGGCGGCCCCGGCCCGCAGCATCGATGCGGCAGCCTACACGGCTTACCTGAACCTGCGCGCTATCGGGCGGGAGACAAAGCGCGTCGATGCCCTGCAGCAGCAGGTGCTGGAAGCCGAGCGCCTGCGGCGCGAGCGCCGGCAGCTTGAAGCCGACGCGGCGCAGCGGAAGGCGGAGGCGGATGCACGTGCGGCGGCGGCCAGAGCGGCCGCCGAGCAAGCGGCCGCCGAGAAAGCCGCTGCCGAGAAGGCGGCAGCGGAGGCCGCCGCCCGGTCCAAGGCCACGACAGGCGGCACGGGAGCGTTCCACGACGAAATCGACCGCGTGCTGCGGCAATCGGCGCCGCCGAAACCTGCTGCGCCGACGAACGCCAACCAGCCGACGGCGCCGCTGCAATGAGCGCCGGCACCGGCGGTCTGCACCGGGTGCGCGCCGATCCGGCCCATGATGGCCGCCAGTCGGAAACGGCGCAGCGCGTGCAGCGCGGCGTCGGCCGCATGCTGAGGGCGGCCGGCTTCGCCTGCGTCAGCGAACTGGCGCTGGCTTCCGGTCGCCGGGCGGACCTGATGGCCCTCGGACCGAAGGGCGAAGTCTGGATCGTGGAGATCAAGTCGTCTGTGGCGGATTTCCGCGCCGATATGAAATGGCCGGACTACCGGGCGGATTGCGACCGGCTCTATTTCGCCACGGTCCCGGAGGTGCCGGCCGATATCTTTCCCCTGGATGCCGGCCTGATCGTGACCGATGGCTTCGCGGCGGAGATTTTGCGCGAGGCGCCGGTCGTCGCTCTGGCGGGCGCAACCCGCAAGGCGGTGACGTTGCGCTTCGCCCGCGCCGCTGCCTTGCGTCTGCAAACCGTGACGGACCCGGCGGCAGGTGGATGAAGGTCGGGTGGCTGCCACGGAACGGGGCGGATTTCCTCAGCCGCCGCCGATGAGGATGCCGGCGAGAAACACCAGAACGCCGCCGACCACGACCTGAAAGATGGCGGCGAGCAGGGGTGTATCCATGTAGCGCATCCTGATCCACGCGATGACCGCCAGCTCCGCCGCCACCACCAGCATCGCCACCAGCGTTGCGGTCCAGAAGTGCGGAATGAGGAAGGGCAGCGTGTGTCCGAGCCCGCCCAGAGCGGTCATGACGCCGCAAACCGGGCCGCGCACCCACGGCGTGCCGCGCCCGGAAAGCTTGCCATCGTCGGAAAGCGCTTCCGCGAAGCCCATGGAAATGCCGGCGCCGACCGCAGCCGCAAGGCCGACCACGAACGTGGCATGGGTGGAGTGAGTGGCGAACGCGGCGGCGAACAGCGGCGCAAGCGTTGAAACGGAGCCATCCATCAGCCCGGCAAGGCCCGGCTGCACCGTTTGCAGCACGAAGGCGCGGCGCGCGGACTCGGCCTCGCGGCTGCGGGCGCCAGGGGTGAGGAGGCGGTCGCGCAGAACCTCGCCGCGGTCCTGATGTTTCAGTTCCTCGCCGGCAAGCTGCGTCAGCAGCGCCTTCACCGCCGGGTCCTTCGCCTGTGCCGCGGCCTGCTGGTAGAACCGCTCCGACTGCTCCTCCATGGCCGCGACCTGATTGCGGATGGCATCGATGCCGAGGGGGCGCAGCAGCCACAGCGGGCGCCGCCACGGCAGCCCCTGAACGTCTTCCCGGCGCACCAGCGGCAGGCCATGCGGAAACCGCCGCGCGGCCAGCGCGGTCAGACGGTCGCGGTGCCCGGCTTCCTCCTGCGCCATTTCAGCAAACACGGCCGCCGTTGCCGGGTAATCCGGCGTCAGGGCTTCGGAATAAGCGACATAGATGCGGTGATCCTCATCCTCGCTGGCGATGGCAACGGCCAGTACTTCCGCCTCGCTGAGGTCGGCAAGGCGCCGGCGATGCAAATGAGGGAGCGAGAACACCGCCATGAAGACCACCCCGAAATCGATTGCAGGCGATCATCATGACATCGGATGCCCCGCCGTCAAACCGGAAGCGCGTGCCGGACTGTCCCTTGGGCAATAAAAAAGCCGCCCGAAGGCGGCTTCCTGTCGCGTATTGAGCGATGTCCTCGGTCGGGCTCAGAGCTGAGCCTCGACCTCCCGCAGCTGCGCAATGGTCGAGGACGCCTTGTAGCGGCCCTCGTCGCTCTGCGCGTTGGCAAGGATCGACTCGAATTCGGAAATCGCGGTCTGTACCTGTTCGCGGCTCAGACGCTCCGCCGGGATGGCGACATCGGCCAGCACCGTCAGGCGGGTCGGACCGGCATCGGCGAAACCGCCGCGCACATAGACCCGCTTCTTCTCGCCGGACGCCAGCGTGGCTTCGACGAAGCCGGGGCGCAGCGTGGAGAGGAAAGGCGCGTGGCCCTTCATGATCTCGAACGCTCCCTCGGAGCCCGGCGCAACCACCGAGCGGACTTCCTCGGAGAGCAGGAGACGCTCGGGCGAGACGAGCTCGAAGGTAAAGGTCTCGGCCATGAATATAGGCTCCCGTCAGATCCGACCGGCCCTGTCACGCATCGCGTCCGACCGGCCGCTTTTCAGGAAGATCGCGCCGCGAACAGGCCGCGGCGCGGGAAGGAACGAAGGTGCCCGCAAACGGGCCGGCACCCTGATCCGGCTGGCCTCAGTTCTTGGCCGCGAGCTTGGCAGCCTTCTCGACCGCCGCCTCGATGGTGCCGACCATGTAGAAGGCAGCCTCGGGCAGGTGATCGTACTTGCCTTCGCACAGACCCTTGAAGCCGGTGATGGTGTCCTTGATGTCCACGAACACGCCCGGCGAGCCGGTGAACACTTCGGCGACGTGGAACGGCTGCGACAGGAAGCGCTCGATGCGACGGGCACGGGCCACGGTGAGCTTGTCCTCTTCGGAAAGCTCGTCCATGCCCAGGATCGCGATGATGTCCTGAAGGCCCTTGTAGCGCTGCAGGATTTCCTGCACGCGACGGGCGGTCTGGTAATGCTCATCGCCGACGATGCGCGGGTCG
>DAIPYB010000113.1:0-7434 GCA_036782955.1 Pseudoxanthobacter sp.
TGCGCTGGCGATCCGCCTGCAGGGAACGCCGGTGCCCGGCATCGGCGTCGTTCCGGTGCAGGTATTTCAGGCGCTGCCCTATGCGCTGACGGTGTTCCTGCTGGCGGGCTTCGTGCGGCGCCCGACGCCGCCCAGAGCCGGTGGCGCGCCATATGTGAAGGAGCGGACATGACCGCGCTCGAAAAGCTGTTCGCCGCCGCGAAGCTGGTGCGGGAAAATGCCCATGCGCCTTATTCCAACTTTCACGTCGGCGCCGCGATCCTGACAGACCGCGGCACCGTCTTCGCCGGCTGCAACGTGGAGATCGCCTCCTATCCTGAAGGCTGGTGCGCGGAGACGACCGCGCTCGGCAAGATGGTTGCCGCCGGAGAGACCGCCGTCCATGCCGTTCTGGTGATGGGCGAGCCCGGCAAGCTGACCACGCCATGCGGCGGCTGCCGCCAGCGACTGGCGGAATTCGCCGGGCCGGACGTGACCGTGCATGTGGCCGACCCCACCGGCATCCGGGCCAGCTATTCTCTGGGCGAGTTGCTGCCGGCCAGTTTCGTGCTCGCAGACCCGGCCTGATGCGCCGCGCCCGGACCGTCCGCGCCGGTCTTGCGACCGCCCCGCGCGGACCGGCCTGTTTTCCGGAGGTTTGACATGTCCCGACGCCCGACAACCGCGCGTCCCGCCGCCGACTGGCGCGCCGCAGCCGGCGAGGCCGCCGCCCTCGTGGCCGGCAAGCGCCCCGGCCCCTATCGCGCCGCCGTCGTGCTCGGCTCCGGCCTCGGCCTGCTGGCGGACCGGGTGCAGGATGCGGTCGCCATTCCCTATGCCGACCTGCCGGGCTTTCCCGGCTCCGGCGTTTCCGGCCACGCCGGCAAGCTGATTGCCGGCACGCTGGGCGGCGCGCCGGTGATCGTGCTCGCCGGACGCGCCCACTATTACGAACACGGCGATGCCGCCGCCATGCGCGGACCGCTCGCGACCGTGCGGGCACTGGGCTGCGATACGCTGATCCTCACCAACGCAGCCGGTTCCACCCGTGCCGACATAGGACCGGGCGCGCTGATGGCGCTGTCGGACCACATCGCCTTTTCCGGCCCGAATCCGCTGATCGGCGAGCCCTCCGACGAGCGCTTCGTCAATCTGGTCGATGCCTATGACCCGGACCTGCGCGCCAGATTGCGCAGCGTGGCGGGCCGGCTCGAAATCGGCCTTTCCGAAGGTGTCTACATGTGGTTCTCCGGCCCGGCCTTCGAGACGCCGGCCGAGATCCGCATGGCGCGGCTGATGGGGGCCGACGCGGTCGGCATGTCCACGGTGCCGGAAGTCATTCTCGCGCGCTTCCTCGGCCTGCGGGTGGCGGCCGTTTCGACCATCACCAACCTTGCCGCCGGCATGGCGCCGGCCGGCCCCTCCCATGCAGAGACAAAGGAAGTCGCCGGCCGCGCGGCCGAGCGCCTTGCCGCCCTCGTCACCGAAACGCTCGCCAGCCTTTCCGCCGCCTGAGCGGCACCTTGAGCCCGGAGCCCCGCCCCTTGTCCGACGCAGCGCCTCGCCCGCCTTTTCTTCCGCAGGAAGTGATCCGCGCCAAGCGCGGCGGACAACGGCTGTCGCGGACGGAAATTGCCGCCTTCGTCGCCGGCATCACCTCCGGTGCGGTCTCCGAGGGCCAGATCGCCGCGCTCGCCATGGCGATCTTCTTTAAAGGCCTCGATCTGGACGAGCGGGCCGACCTGACGCTGGCGATGCGCGATTCCGGCACGGTGCTGGACTGGTCGGACCTGCCGGGCCCTGCCCTCGACAAGCACTCCACCGGCGGCGTGGGCGATACCGTCTCGCTCATCCTCGGTCCGCTGGTGGCCGCCTGCGGCGGCTTCGTGCCGATGATTTCCGGGCGCGGCCTTGGCCACACGGGCGGCACGCTGGACAAGTTCGGCGCCATTCCGGGTTATTCGGCGACGCCCGATCTCGCCACCTTCCGCAAGGTGGTGCGCGAGGTCGGTACAGCCATCATCGGCCAGACCGACGACCTCGCCCCGGCGGACCGGCGCTTCTACGCCATCCGCGACGTGACGGCGACGGTGGAAACACTCGACCTCATCACCCCGTCGATCCTGTCGAAGAAGCTCGCGGCGGGGCTGTCCGCCCTCGTGCTCGACGTCAAGACCGGGTCCGGGGCCTTCATGGCGACGCTGGAGGAATCCCGCGCGCTGGCGGAAAGCCTCGTGGCTGTCGCCAACCGGGCGGGCCTGCCCACCCGTGCGCTCATCACCGACATGGACAGCGTTCTCGCCACCAGCGCCGGAAACGCCCTTGAGGTGGCGCTCACCATCGACGTGCTGACGGGCCGGGCCGCCGAACCGCGGCTGATGGCCGTGACACGCGCGCTGGCAGTGGAAATGTTGCTGATGGGCAACCTCGCCGCCACCGCCGCGGAGGCGGAGGAGAAAATCTCTGCCGCCTTCGCTTCCGGCGCTGTGGCGGAACGCTTCGCGCGCATGGTGGCCGCCCTCGGCGGCCCGGCCGACCTGCTGGAGCGGCCCGGCACCTATCTCGCTACCGCCCCGGTGGTGCGTCCGGTCCTCCCCGCCGTGCCCGGCCGGCTGGTGGCGATGGACATGCGCGCCCTCGGCCTTGCCGTCATCGGCCTTGGCGGCGGGCGGACACGGCCTTCCGACACCATCGACCCCGCCGTCGGCCTCTCGGCCATTGCCGCCATCGGCGACGAGGTGGGGCCGCACCGTCCGCTCTGCATCGTCCATGCCGCCAGCGAGGCAGCGGCGGCGGCAGCGGAGGCAGCCGTCCGCGCGGCAAGCCGCATCGGCGAGACGGCCCCGGCGCCGCGTGCGATGGTGCTGGAGCGTATTCTCTGACACGGAACGCCGGCATGAAAACCGTCGATCTCAATTGCGACATGGGCGAAGGCTTCGGCCCGTGGGAAATGGGTGACGATGCGGCAATGCTGCGCATCGTCACCTCGGCTTCCATCGCGTGCGGCTTCCACGCCGGCGATCCCGCCATCATGGCGCGCACGCTGGCGGCCGCCCGGGCGGCGGGCGTGGGTGCCGGCGCCCATCCCGGCTTCCATGATCTCGCCGGCTTCGGCCGCCGCGTCATTCGCGGCGACAGCCCGGCGGATATCGGCCGGCAGGTGATCTACCAGATCGGCGCCCTTCAGGCGCTTGCCCGCGCCGAAGGCATGACCCTCGGCCATGTGAAGGTGCATGGCGCGCTGGCCAACATCGCCAATGACGATATCGAACTGGCCCGCGCCCTTGCCGGCGCCGTGCAGACGGCAGCCCCGGATGCCCTGCTGGTGGTGATGCCGGGACTGGCCACCGAAAAGGCCGGGGCGGAACTGGGCCTGCGCATGGCCCGCGAGATCTATGCCGACCGGGCCTATGCGGAAAACGGCAATCTCGCACCGCGCAACGCACCGGGCGCGGTGATCCACGATGCACAGGCGGCAGCGGAGCGCGTGCTTTCCATCCTGCAGACCGGCAGCCTCACCACCACCGCCGGAACGGTGCTGCCGGTCACGGCCGACACTGTGTGCGTCCACGGCGACACGCCGGGCGCGGTGGCAATGGCCGAAGCGATCCGTCAGGTCCTGACCGGGGCGGGCTACCGCCTGCGACCCATGCAGGACTGGGTTGGGCGGGACTGACACACGCCCGACAGCATCGTGCTCGATTGTGCCTGCCGGATCGCGTTTTGCTACATCGCCTCGCGTGAAGCCCGGCCGCGCCCGTCCCCTTTTCCGCGCTGAATGCAAAGGATCGCTGGATGCCTGAAACCGACGCCGCCGGGCCGCCCTCCGACCGCACGCGGCTGCGCCGTTATCACCAGCTTGCCAGATATGACCGGGAAACCGTCGATGCGATCATCGATGCCAGCGTGGTCTGTCAGGTCGGCTATGTGATCGATGGCATGCCCTATGTCACCCCGACCAGCCACTGGCGCGTGGACGACCATGTCTACTGGCACGGCTCATCCGCCAGCCGGATGCTGAAGGCCCAGCAGAAGGGCATTCCGGTGTGTTTCACCGTGACCCATCTCGACGGCCTCATCTTCGCGCAGGCGTCCTTCAGCCACGGCGTGCTTTATCGGTCGGTCATGGCCTTCGGCGAGGCCGAGCTTTGCGACGAGGACACCAAGCGCGCGGCGCTGGAGACCTTCACCGACCGGCTGGCGCCCGGCCTGTGGGCCCATGCCCGCCCCCCGTCCGAGTTGGAGTGGAAGGCCACCAAGGTCCTGCGCATGAAGCTCGACGAGGTTTCCGCCAAGGTGGCAGGCGCGCCGGAGGATGACGGCACGGAACAGCTTGAAGACGACCGCTGGACCGGCTACGTCCCGCTCGGGCTGATGCAATTAGAACCCATTCCTGATCCAAGGCTCAAAGTTGGAATGGAAATGCCTGATTTCATCCGGAATTTCCGTTATTGCGGCGTTCTGTGAGCGGCATTGGTCGCATATGCTACGAGGACGGTCCGGGCGGAAGCGCCGTTGCGGGCCGTTTCCATTCCGGGAGAGACCCTGCCTATGGCTGCCTTCCACGAAGAGAAGGTTCTCGACGTTCATCACTGGACCGATCGCCTGTTCTCGTTCACGACCACGCGCGACCCGGCGGTTCGCTTCTCCAACGGTCATTTCACCATGATCGGCCTGCAGGTGAACGGACGTCCGCTGCTGCGTGCCTATTCCATCGCCAGCGCGAACTACGAGGATCATCTCGAATTTCTCAGCATCAAGGTCGAGAACGGCCCGCTGACCTCGCGCCTGCAGCATATCCAGCCGGGTGACACCATTCTCGTCGGCCGCAAGCCGACCGGCACGCTGCTGATCGATTATCTGCTGCCCGGCAAGCGCCTCTACCTGCTGGCGACCGGCACCGGTCTGGCGCCGTTCCTGTCGATCATCCGCGATCCCGAGACCTACGAGAAGTTCGAGACCGTCGTTCTGGTCCACGGCGTGCGTCAGGCCTCCGAACTGGCCTATCACGACTATATCAGCGAAGAACTGCCGAACGACGAGAACTTCGGTGAGCTGATCCGCGGCCACCTGCATTACTACCCCACGGTGACGCGCGAGGAGTTCCGCAATCGCGGCCGCATCACCGACCTGCTGCGCAGCGGCAAGCTGACCGACGATCTGGGCCTGCCGGCCCTCGACCCGGCCGAGGACCGCGTCATGCTCTGCGGCAGCCCGGAAATGCTGGCCGAGCTGAAGGCCATGCTGGAAGAACGCGGGTTCAACGAAGGCAACACCACCACGCCCGGCGATTTCGTGATCGAGCGCGCTTTCGCCGAAAAGTGACCGGCCACCCCGGCATTGCTGCCTTTTCATGGGCCGCCGTCCCGTTCCCCGGGGCGGCGGCCCATGGCTTTTCAGGAACCGCATCGGCCCATCGGATCGCGCCGTGATTTACGTGTTTCCTGCCGGGCGGCGGAAGACAATCCCTATTCCGATGCCGCCGGATGAACCAGAATTACCGCTGCGGGTGGCAGACCGTCATTCTACACCCTCCCAAGACCGTGACGGGAGAAACCTGCTTTTTCTTCGCGCACACATGAAATGCTCAGGATGAAGAATCCCGCTGCTTTGCATTTGCGCCACAATCGCTGAAATTTCTCCGGCTCAGGAACAGAAACTGCTCGCAAAGGATTGAACCATGCTCTGCGGCCGGCAATCCTGCGTGCAGCGCGAGCCCGTGCGATGCAGCCTCGAAGGCAAGGAGCCCATCGTGACCGCCGACAGAACCGAGACGTTACAGCCCCTCGGCCGCCGGCCTTTTCCCGCCGCCGGATGTTTCGCGCGCCTGCGCTCCGCCGCCGCTCTTGCGGGTCTGGGCGCGCTGGCGGCCACGCCGGCCATGGCCCTGCCCGACGAGCCCCACAGCAGCAGCGGCCGCGAGCCGTCCTATGTCGCCGCCTGCCCCGGCCAGAGCGCCGGTTATGTGATGCTGCCCGGCACGTCCACCTGCCTGCAGATCAATGGCCTCGTGTATTATGAATTCTGGCTCTACGGCTCCAATGCCGCTTCCGGCCAGCCGGGCTGGTACAATGCGGACCAGAACGGAACGTCGAGCTATGTCCGCGGCGATGTGCAGTTCCATACTGTCACGCCGACCGAATACGGGCCGCTCACCAGCTTCATCGAAATGCGCATGAGCCTGCAGTCGCAGCATGTGCCGGCGGTCATCACCGATACCTGGCAGCTTTATCACGCGGTGATGAACTGGAACGGCATCACCGCCGGCCGCACGCAGTCGATGTTCGACTATTTCACCGGCTCCACCTACGCCTCGCTCTATGAGCCGGCGTGGTCGGATACCAAGACGAACATCCTCGCCTACAGCTATAATTTCGACGGCAGCAAACTGAGCCTCACCGGGTCGGTGGAAGACAGCAGCTTCCGCGATGTCGGCGTCATCAACGGCCCCGGCTTCGCCGCCGGCACGGCCAACGGCTACGCGGGCCAGCAGTTTCCCGATTTCATCGGCGCCGCCACCTATACCGACAGCTGGGGCAGCGCGCAGGTTTCCGCCGCCACCCACCTCGTCAACACGTTCCTCGGCGCCTCCGGCAACAGCGACTATGCCACCGCCATAGGCTGGGCGACCGCCGGCGGCTTCACGATCAACCTGCCGAAGCTCGGCACCGGCGATTCGATGACCCTGCAGGGCGCCATCGGCGACGGCGCGCTGAACTACATCGCCACCAACCCGATCGACAACAACACCCTGCCGGGCGGCGCCGATGCCGTGATCGCCACCACCGCCGGCGGTGGGCAGAAGCTGCAGCTCGCCCGCGCATGGTCAGTCAGCGGCGGCCTCACCCACAACTGGTCGCCGCAGTGGCAGACCAACGTCAACCTTTCCTATCTCGATGTCGGACAACTCGGCCCGGCCTATAATTTCAGCAACGTCGACGTGCAGGCCAGCCACATCTACTTTCCGACGCAGAACCTGCAGTTCGGTATCGAACTGGAATATAAGCGTATTCAGCCGGAGATGGGGGCCATCGGCAACGCGCTGGTCGGCCTGCTGCACATCGAGCGCGACTTCTGAGCCGGCGCCGCCCGATGCAGATCGGCCACAGGCGGCCGTAAACCCCGGCGCCGGATCGTGGGGCGCCATCATGCGGCTTGCCGGCCGGGACCGAACCCGCGATTCTCCGCCGCAGGCAACGGTGCGGAACGGGTGCGGATATGGTGCTTCGACGCAGGCAGGTGGCGGATCGCCCCAGTGCCGGAGCCGTGCTGGTGGCTGGCGCGCTGCTTCTTTCCGGGCTGTTTCTCCGCCCGCTGCCGGCCATCGCCCGGCCGCTGCCCTCGCCGCCTGCGGCCGCTTCCACCAGCAAGGCGTTGACCGCCTGCCCGCCGAGCGCCGACGACAGCTCCGACAGCTCCGACAGCTCCGACAGCTCCGACAGCTCCGACAGCTCC
>DAIPYB010000114.1:0-7422 GCA_036782955.1 Pseudoxanthobacter sp.
AATGGCGGCGCAGCGAGCGGATCACATCCGGCCCGAAGGTGATGTTGGGCACGAAGTGCCCGTCCATGACGTCCAGATGCACCCAGTCGGCGCCGGCCTCGTCAATTGCGCGCACTTCTTCGCCGAGGCGGGAGAAGTCGGCCGACAGGATGGAAGGGGCAATGACCACGGGGCGGGCGGAAGGGGAACTGGCAGCGCTCATCGACGGTTCTCCGCGAGGGTGACCGGCGCCGCGCGCGCGGTCGTGATCTGGCGCGCGGGCGCGCGCAAACGGGCAGGCCGGGCTTGCCTCCCGGCGCATTTCGCGCGGTGGCGGTAGCACGCCACGCGCGGCGTGGCAAACAGCCGTTGCGCAATGCCGCCGTGCGGCTTAATGCGAAGGCCGTCTCATGCCATCTTTGCCCGGCAGGTTCGTCAATGGCCGCCTCTCCGCTCAGCCGCTCGTCCGGCGATCTTCTGGCCGATCGCCGTTTTGAATACGCCGAGGCACTGCTGGCCGAGGGCGATGCGGCTGCGGCCGCAGACCTCATCCGGCAGGCGCTCGACAGGGCGCCCGACTGGGCGGCAGGCTGGGCCTCGCTCGGCAGCGCAATGGCCACGATGGGCGATGCCGCAGGCGCGGCGGAAGCCCTCAGGACCGCCATCCGCCTCGACCCCGCAGATCCCTATGGCGCCACGCTGAAGCTGTCGCTGGTGGAGGGCGAGGCTGCCCCGCCAGCGCCACCGCAGGCCTATGTGCGGGAACTGTTCGACGAATATGCGCCACGTTTCGATAGCGCGCTCATCCACGACCTTGGCTACACGACGCCGGCGCGGCTGGCGAACCTGATCGCCTGCGTCGCGCCGGAGCGTTTTTTCAATCGCATGCTGGATCTGGGATGCGGCACCGGGCTGATGGCGGAGGCCGTCCGCGACAGGGCCGGCCGCATCGAGGGCGTGGACCTCTCAGCGGCAATGGTCGCGCGGGCGGCTGCCAAGGGTCTCTATGAGACGCTGGCGGTCGCTGACATCGTTGCCCATCTTGACGCGGTCTCCGGCCCTTTCGACATCGTCACCGCGGCAGACGTGCTGTGCTATCTGGGCGATCTGGCGCCGGTGCTGCAACGTTCCGCCGCGCATCTGCCGGTCGGCGGCCTTCTGGCGCTGTCGACGGAGCGGGCCGGGAACGACTTGCCGGAAGGCTGGCGGCTGCAGGAGTCCATGCGCTTCGCCCATGCGCGCTGGTATCTGGAAAAGGTGTCGGCCGAAGCCGGGCTGGCGGTTGCGGCCTGCGAGGAGGCACCGCTTCGCATGGACCGCGGCGAACCCGTGATGGGGCATCTCATGATATTGCGGCGGACATAACCGCGGCCTTCGCCGGCCGGCAATAATCTCGAATCATTTCAGTCCGCCGGCACCGGGTGCATCCGGCCAGATCGAGATTAATGCCATTTACATAAATCTGTTTCTCAATAAATTTCTATAAATTATTGATTTTATTTCATTATATAAATTACAAATGGCATCTTCCCTGCGCGGAATGCGGGCGCCATCGTTCTTTCGACATAGCGCAAACGTAAGCTTTGTGGAAATGATCGCTGTTCGGGTAAGCCCTTCGGGGCGTGTCCGTGCGAGCGATGCTGTCCGCAGGTTTCTGGAGTGCCGCAGATGTCCGCGATCGACCGAGATGCCCTTGAGGCACTGTTCCCGCCCGCGGAAGGCTCACCGCCAGTGGAGTGGGTGATCGAGGACGGTTTTGTCGCCTATCCGGATGCCGTGGCCGAAATGGAAGCCCGCGTCGCTGCAATTGCCGAAGGCCGGGCGGCGGAGCGCGTTTGGCTTGTGGAGCACCCTCCGCTTTATACCGCAGGCACCAGCGCCGATCCCGCGGACCTGCTGGCGCCGGATCGCTTTCCCGTTTTCGCCACGGGGCGTGGCGGGCAGTACACCTATCACGGCCCCGGCCAGCGGGTTGCCTACGTCATGCTTGACCTGACGCGCCGCCGCCGCGACCTGCGCAGCTTCGTGACGGCGCTGGAAGCGTGGCTGATTGAAACGCTGGAGCATTTCAACGTGCGCGGCGAGCGGCGGGAAGATCGCGTCGGTGTCTGGGTGCGGCGACCGGAGAAGGGTGTCGGTACGGAAGACAAGATCGCGGCAATCGGCATTCGCGTTCGCAAATGGGTGAGCTTCCACGGTATCGCCCTGAACGTCGAGCCGGAACTGGCGCATTTCGGTGGCATCGTGCCTTGCGGCGTCAGCGACCATGGCGTCACAAGCCTCGTCGATCTCGGCTTGCCGGTGACGATGCCGGAAGTGGATTCCAGCCTAAGGGCTGCTTTCGAGGATATCTTTGGGCTGACTGTTGCGCGCGAGTCTGATTTCAAAAATTAATAAAGACAGCAAAATCAATTAATTATGTAATTATTCTGAGATTTTGCCTGAGATGCAGCCACGCTTCTGTCGTGGGGAATATAATCTTATTTCTTGAGCCGGGCAGAGAGCGTCAGACCGTCTCGCGCACGTGGAAGCCGGATAGTGTCGGCGGTTCATCACGAACGTCGATCTGCGTGACGCGCGCAGCGCCCGGACCGGTGTGGGCAAGGTCGACGAAGTGGTTGACGACATCCGACGGGCCACAGACGACCGCCTCCACCATGCCGGCGGCGCGGTTGCGCACCCAGCCGCTGAGGCCGAGACGACAGGCCGTGCGCTCGGTCCATGCCCGGTAGCCGACGCCCTGAACCCGTCCATGGATCGTCAGCCGGAGGGCCTTTATTTCGCCGCTCCGGCCGATCCCGTCTCCGCCGGCTGGCGGCATGCTCGTTCGTGATGCCATCGGACGCCGGCCCTCCCGATCTATCGCGCCGCCGGTCAGCCGCGGCTGTTTCGCTTCGGCGGACGGGCCGGGGTTCGCGGAGCGCGCATCCGCCCGCGCTTGCCTGTGCGGGCGAGCATCGCCGGTCCCGGCCGAGGACCGTGGGTGCCTTCGCTCAGCACCTCGAAGCGCAGCGCGCCGGCAAAGGGGGCGGCTTCCACCAGCCGGACCTCTACGGGGTCGCCCAGACGGAATGTCTCGCCGGTGGCGCGACCGATCAGCGAGCGGCTGGCCTCGTCATAGTGGTAATAGTCCGCGCCGATGGTCGCCGCGGGCACAAAGCCATCCGCGCCGGTCTCGTCCAGCGTCACGAACAGCCCGGCCTTGGTGACGCCGCCGATGCGGCCGCTAAAGCGCGCGCCGATCTTGTCGGCGAGCCAGAGCGCGATGAGCCGGTCGACTGTTTCGCGCTCGGCCGCCATGGCGCGCCGCTCGGTAGCCGAAATATCGGCGCCGATGGCTTCGAGCTTCGTCTCCTGTTCGATCGTCAGCCCGTCGGCGCCGAAGTCCAGCGCGCGGATCAGGCCGCGATGGACGATCAGGTCGGCATAGCGGCGGATGGGCGAGGTGAAGTGCGCATAGCGGCGCAGGTTCAGGCCGAAATGGCCGATATTTGTCGGCGAATATTCCGCCTGGCTCTGTGAGCGCAGCACGACCTCGTTGACGAGATGGGCATTGGGCGTGTCTGCCACCCGCGCCAGAATGTTGTTGAACTGCGCCGGCCGCATGTTGCCGCTTTTGGTCAGGCGGATGCCCAGCGTGGAGAGAAACTCGCCCAGCGAGGCCGTCTTTTCCTGCGAGGGCGCATCGTGGATGCGGTAGAGCAGGCCGGTCTTGTGGCGCTCCAGCGTTTCGGCTGCCGCCACGTTGGCCTGAATCATAAATTCTTCGATCAGCTTGTGCGCGTCCAGCCGCTCCGGCACGATCACGCGGTCCACCGTGCCGTCCGGCTTCAGCAGGATCTTGCGCTCAGGCAGATCCAGTTCCAGCGGCTCCCGCGCATCGCGGCCGCGCTTGAGCGCGCCATAGGCGGCCCACAGCGGCTTCAGGATCGGTTCCAGCAGCGGCCCGGTGCGCTCCGATGCAAAGCCGTCGATGGCCGCCTGTGCTTCGGCATAGGCGAGACGGGCGGCGGAGCGCATCATGATGCGATGGAAGCTGTGACGCTTCTTGCGGCCATCGGCGCTGAAGACCATGCGCACGGCCAGCGCCGGCCGGTCTACGTTCTCTTTCAGAGAGCACAGATCGTTGGAAATCCGCTCCGGCAGCATCGGCACGACGCGGTCGGGGAAATAGACCGAATTGCCACGCAGCAGCGCCTCGCGGTCCAGCGACGAGCGTGGGCGGATATAAGCCGCGACGTCGGCAATGGCGACCGTCACGATCCAGCCGCCGGCGTTCTCGGTGTCGGTATCGGGCTCGGCGTGGACGGCGTCGTCGTGGTCCTTGGCGTCGGGCGGGTCGATGGTGACGAGCGGCAGCGGGCGCCAGTCCTCGCGGCCGGCCATGGTCGCCGGGCGGGCTGCTTCGGCCTCCGCCAGCACTGCGGCCGGGAAGACGTGGGGAATGCCGTTGGTGTGGATGGCGATCATGGAGACCGCCTTCTCGGAATTGAACGAGCCGATCCGCTCCGTCACACGCGCCTTCGGCAGGCCAAAACGCCCGACGCGGGTGACGGTCACGGCCACGAGATCGCCTTCGACCGCGCCGTTCAGGCCGTCCGCTTCCACCTCAAGTTCGTGGGCGCGGCGCTTGTCCACCGGCAGGATGCGGGCGTGGGGGGCGCCGGGGGGAATGTGCACGATGCCGAGCACGGCATCGGCGCGCCGGTCGATGACCTTGATGACGCGCCCAACCCGAACCGCCTCGATGCCCGGCGGCGGTTCGGCCAGGCGCGCAAGAACCTTGTCGCCGATGCCAGGCGCTGGGCCGGTGATGCGGCGGCGGTCGGCCATGATGGGAATGCGCGGGCGCACGCCGCGGTCCTCTTCCCACGCCACAGGCTCGCCGATGAGTTCACCGTCGCTGTCCCGCTCCACCACCGCCAGCACCATGACCGGCGGCAGGTCGCCGGGCTGGATCAGGCGGCCGCGACGCCGCTCCACCAGCCCGTCGGATTCCAGCTCCTTCAGTATCCGCTTGAGCGCGATGCGCGCTGCCCCCCGGATGCCGAAGGCGCGGGCAAGCTCCCGCTTGCCGGCTTCGCCGGGGTGGTCGCGCAGATAGGCGAGAATCTCCTGCCGGGAAGGAAACTCCCCTTCGGCACGGCCTTTGGGGGGGGATGCCATGTCAGCCCGCCTCACTCTCACCGGCTGTCGCGGCCTTGCGGGTCCGGGTGGTTTTCGTCGTCTTCGCGGCTGCCGTCCCGGCCTTGGCCTTCGTCGTCGCGGTGGCCTTCGCCGCCGTCTTCCGCTTGGGCGCGGCGTCATCAGCGCCTTCGGCCGCGGCCTTCTTCGGCGTCCGGGCAGCGGTCGTGCGGGTCTTCTTCACCGGCTCCTTGCCGGCCTTGGCGTCGATCAGCGCGGCGGCCTCCTCAAGGCCCAGCGTCGCCGGGTCGCTGCCCTTGGGCAGCGTGGCGTTTACCTTGCCCCAGCTGACATAGGGGCCATAGCGCCCGTCGCGCACCACCATGGCGCCGCCCCGCGTCGGGTGGTCGCCCAGCGTCCGGCCCGGGGCGGCTGCTCCCCGGCCACGGCCGCCCTTTTCCTTCTTCTCTGCCAGCAGCATCACGGCGCGGTTGATGCCGACCGTGAACACCTCATCGACCGAGGGCAGGTTGGCATAGGTTCCGGCATTGTTGATGAACGGGCCGAACCGCCCGATGCCGGCGGTGATCATCTCGCCGTTTTCGGGGTTGATGCCGACCTCGCGTGGCAGGTTCAGGAGATCCAGCGCGCGCTCCAGCGTCAGGCTGGAGGCCTCCCAGCCGCGCGGAATGGAAGCGCGCTTCGGCTTTTCACCTTCGCCGAGCTGCACATAGACGCCGAACCGCCCGGAGCGCAGCGACACTTCGAGGCCGCTTTCCGGATCCGATCCGAGAACCTTCGGACCGTCGCCCTCGGTGGCGGCGTCGCCTTCGCCGGGCTTGGCGATCTGGCGGGTATAGCGGCATTCAGGATAGTTCGAGCAGCCGATGAACGAGCCGAATTTGCCCATCTTCAGGGACAGGCGACCGTTGCCACAACTCGGGCAGGCCCGCGGATCGGTGCCGTCTTCCCGCGCCGGGAAGATGTGGGGGCCGAGTGCGTCGTTCAGTGCGTCGAGCACCTGCGAGACGCGCAGTTCCCTCGTGTCCTCGACAGCGCGGGAGAAGTCCTGCCAGAAGCGGCGCAGAACCTCGCGCCAGTCGACCTCGCCGGCGGAGATAAGGTCGAGCTGCTCCTCGAGGCTTGCGGTGAAATCATACTGCACATAGCGCTGGAAGAACGAGGCGAGGAAGGCGGTCACCAGCCGTCCCTTGTCTTCCGGCATGAGGCGCTTCTTTTCGAGGCGCACATATTCGCGGTCGCGCAGCACGCTGAGCGTTGCCGAATAGGTGGAAGGACGGCCGATGCCGAGTTCTTCCATCTTCTTGATGAGCGATGCCTCGGTGTAGCGCGGCGGCGGCTCGGTGAAATGCTGGGTGGTGCTGACATCCCGCCGGGTCAGGGTCTCGCCGGTTTCCATCGGCGGCAGGCGGCGGTTCTCCTCGTCGTCATCGTCGTCGCGGCTTTCCTGATAGAGCTTCAGGAAGCCGTCGAACCGGACGACCGATCCCGTTGCCCGCACTTCCGCGCGCCGCGCGCCGGCATCGGCCAGAATGTCCACCGTGGTGCGCTCGATTTCAGCCGATTCCATCTGGCTGGCCACCGTGCGCTTCCAGATCAGCTCATAGAGCTTCGCCTGTTCCGGATCGAGAAGGCGGGCGATATCGGAGGGATGGCGCGACACATCCGTCGGGCGGATGGCTTCGTGCGCTTCCTGCGCGTTCTTCGCCTTCACCGTGTATTTGCGCGGCACCTGCGGCACGTAGCGGTCGCCATGGCGGCGGCCGATTTCCTTGCGGATGGCGGCAATCGCCTCCGGGGCCACGTCCACGCCATCGGTTCGCATATAGGTGATGAGACCGGCGGTTTCGCCGCCGATATCCACGCCCTCATAGAGCCGCTGGGCAATCTGCATGGTGCGCGCCGGCGGCAGGCCCAGCTTGCGCGAGGCTTCCTGCTGCAGCGTGGAGGTGGTGAATGGCGGGTAGGGGTGGCGCTTCGTCGGCTTCGATTCGATGCCGCTGACGGAAAACCGGGCGGCCTCCAGCACGGCGGCGATGGCGCGTGCATCCTCCGCCGACTTCACGTCGAGGCGGCCGATCTTCTTGCCATCGACCGTCAGCAGCCGGGCCTCGAACGCATCGCCGCGCGGGGTGACGAGGTTGACGAGGATCGACCAGTATTCCTGCGTGATGAAGGTTTCGATCTCGAGTTCACGATCGCAGACCAGCCGCAGCGCCACCGACTGCACGCGGCCGGCCGAGCGCGCGCCCGGCAGCTTGCGCCACAGCACCGGCGACAGCGTGAAGCCCACCAGAT